>CAZEPH010000401.1:0-2980 GCA_964514075.1 uncultured bacterium
CCCGGACGCCGCGCGCCGTTGTGGCAACAGCGCCTGCGCTCCGCGGAATTGCTGCGCGTGGCCTCGCGCTACGGATCGTTCCCGATCATCCTCGAAACATATCGCGAGTGCCTCCGCGACGTGTTCGATCTGCCCGCGTTGCGCGAGATTCTCCACGGCATCGAGCAGCGCGCGATTCGCGTCGTTGCGGCGACGACGCACGTGCCATCGCCCTTCGCAAACGCGATCCTGTTCTCGTACGTCGGCAACTTCCTCTACGAGGGCGACGCGCCGCTCGCGGAGCGCCGCGCGCAGGCGCTCACGGTCGATCCCGCGCAACTGCGCGCGATCCTCGGCGACACGGAGCTACGCGAGCTACTGGACGCGGACGTGATCGACGAACACGAGCGCGAGATGCAGTGCCTCACCCCGGAGCGCGCCGCGCGTCACGCCGACGGCGTGCACGACATGCTCCTGCGCCTGGGCGATCTGACGCGCGCGGAGATTGCGGCGCGATGCACGAACGCGAACGCGATCGAGGAGTTGATCTCCCAGAAGCGCGCCGTCCTCGTGCGCGTCGCGAGCGAGGAACGCGTCATCGCTGTGGAAGACGCCGCTCGCTACCGCGATGCACTCGGCGTACCGCTGCCGCAGGGATTGCCCGATGCGCTTCTCGCACCGGCCGCGGATGCGTTCGAACAACTCGTGGCGCGCGTTCTGCGCACGCATGGACCCCTCACGGTGGACGCGGTCGCACGACGCTTCGTGGCCGACACATCGCGTGTGCGCCGTGCGCTCGAGCGGTTGGTGGAGGGCGGACGCGCCGTGCGCGGCGAGTTCCGCCCCGGAGGAACGGAACCCGAGTGGTGCGACGAGCGCGTGCTCCGCACGATCCGCCAGCGCACGCTCGCGCGGTTGCGCCGCTCGGTTGAGCCAGTGGATCACGCGACGTTCGCTCGCTTCACCCTCGCATGGCACGGTGTGGACGACGCGGCACGCGACCGCACTGCGCTCCTTGACGCGATTGCGTCGCTCGAAGGCGTTGCGATTCCCGCCTCTGACCTGGAGACGCGCGTTCTCGCGGCACGCCTCGGACGACAGGCGCGCACCGAGTTCGACGACGCGCTGGCATCGGGCCTCGTGACCTGGGTGGGCGCGGGTGCGCTCGGCGGACGCGACGGACGCGTGCGCGTGTTCGTCACGGAGCACGCCAGCGTGCTCCGCGACACGGACGCATCTCTCGCGCGGCCGAAACGCGACGTGCACCACGCGCTGCGCGAGGCGCTCCGCGCGGGCGGTGCGCAGTTCTTCACGCAGCTGCACGCGACGATCGGCGGCGTGCGCGCCACGCTGGCGGATGCGCTGTGGGATCTCGTGTGGGCCGGCGAGGTGACGAACGACACGTTTCAGCCCGTGCGCGCGCACGTCGCGGGATCGCATCGCTCGCGCGCGCGCTGGGAGTCGGCCGCGCGGCAGTCGGC
This sequence comes from uncultured bacterium, assembly GCA_964514075.1. Taxonomy (GTDB): domain Bacteria; phylum Eisenbacteria; class RBG-16-71-46; order CAZEPH01; family CAZEPH01; genus CAZEPH01. The sequence goes on from CAZEPH010000401.1 coordinate 1,461, forward strand.
GGCGCGCGCGACCACGTGGACGGTCGCCTCGAGCCGTGCACTCACGCCGCCGCGTGCGGTGGCGCCCGACCTCGTCGGCCGGTGGTCGCTCGTGGGTGGCGCGCACGAGACGAACGCGGCCGCGCTCGCGCAGTCCCTGTTGCACCGGCACGGTGTGCTCACGCGCGAGGCCGTGCACGCGGAAGACGTGCGCGGCGGGTTCAGCGCGGTGTACGGTGTGCTGCGCGCAATGGAAGACGCAGGCCACGTGCGGCGCGGCTACTTCGTGAGCGGCATGGGTGCGTCGCAGTTCGCGCTCGTGGGCGCGGTCGACCGGTTGCGCCGCTATCGCGCACCGGAGGAGGACATCTGCGTGCACGTTCTCGCTGCCTGCGATCCCGCGAACGCCTACGGTGCGGCGCTGCGCTGGCCGGAGCACACGGGATACAAACGCCCCGCGCGTGCGGCCGGAGCCGTCGTGGTATTGATCGACGGCGCCCTCGCCGCGTGGATGGGGAAGAACGACCGGCACCTTCTCACGTGGATCGACGCGATCGACTGGCGCGATCCGGCGCACGTGCGCGAAGCGCTCGCGCGCGCGCTGGCGGAGGAGGTGCGCAGCGGAGCGCGCGGCGCGCTGTACGTGGAGTCCGTGGACGGCGAGCGCGTGGATGCCTCGCCGATGGCCGCCGCGCTGCGCGCCGCGGGCTTTGTGTCGTCGGTGCGCGGACTCCTCTTGCGGGTGGGATAGACCGATGCCCGAAGGCGATACCATCCATCACACCGCGTCCGTGCTACAGCGCGCGCTCGTTCCTCGCACGGCGACGCAGGTGGACTTCCGCGATCCCGTGCTGGCCGCGCGCGCGCACGCACTCGCTCTCGCGGGCAGCATCGTGCGCGGCGTCGAGGCGCGCGGCAAACATCTCCTCCTCACGTTCGAGGCGCGTGAAACGGTGACGCTGCACACGCACATGCGCATGCACGGTGCGTGGCACGTGTACCGCCCGGGCGAGCGGTGGTGGCACACCGCGTCGCGCGCGGTTGTCGTCATTCACACCGACGCCTACGTGACACCGTGCTTCGATGCGCCCGTCGTCGAGTTGCTGCGCCCGCGCGAACTCGCGGAGCACGCGGCGTTGCGCCGTCTCGGACCGGACCTCACGCAGGATGCACCGGATGCGGACGCCGCGCGCGCGCGCCTCCGCGCCGCGCACGATGCACCGATCGGCGAGGCGCTCCTCCGGCAGTCGATCGCCGCGGGCATCGGGAACGCGTACAAGTCGGAGGTGCTGTTCCTCGCACGCGTCTCGCCGTTCGTGCGCGTGTGCGATCTGGACGACGACACGCTCGCTCGCGTGTTGGCGATCGCGCACTCACTGCTACGGGAGAATCGCGAGCGGCCGCGCCGCGTGACGCGGCGCTCGCTCGATCCTCGTGCGCGGATGTGGGTGTACGATCGCGCGGGCCGCGGCTGCTACGTGTGCGGCGGCGCTATTCACACGGCGCTGCAGGGCCCCGATGCGCGCGTGACGTACTTCTGT
>CAZEPH010000402.1:0-2962 GCA_964514075.1 uncultured bacterium
CGCTCTACCGCATCACCGCCAACCGCCCCACGCTCGTTCCGCTCTCGGTCTCCACGCGCACGAAGTACAACCCCGCGAGCCGCTCGCCGTCCGCGCTTTGCGCATCCCACACGACCCGGTGTTCGCCCGCATCCACCACGCCCTGATCCATGCGAGCGACAACGCGCCCACCCGCATCCGCCACGGACACGACGACGCGCCCCGCGCGCGGCAACGCATACGTGAACGCAACCGCGCCCCGCGCCGGATTGGGCGTAATCGAACGCAACGTCACCGCACGCGTGTCACGAGCGGCGGGCTCACCGACGCTCGTGATCGGGTCGCCGAAACGCTGCACGCGCACGTTTCCCTGATCGGCCACGTAGACGGAACCGTCCAACCCGAAGCCGATCCCGATCGGGTAGTTGAACTGTCCCGGACCGAAACCCGGCTCCCCGAGCACGTCTACCGGAACGCCGCCCGCGGTGTAGATCTTCACGACGTGGTTGATCCAGTCTGCGAGCCACAACTGCCCGGTCGCGTCCTCTTCGATGTCGACGCCGTACTCCGTATCGGAGGGAAACGATCCGAGGTAGTTACCATCCAGGTCGTACTGCTGGACGTCGGTCACGAACCAAGGGGCAACGTGCAGCGTGTTGCCGACGACGAAGACGCCGCTCGGCCGTCCAGGCGTGGTCGTCCAGCTTGTAATGGGTGTTCCGGTCGCCGTGTACTTGTGAACTGTCTCATTTGAGTAGCCGGAGACATACACGTCGCCGGCGGCGTCAATCGCCACGTGGTCGGCGCGATCGCTCGGGATGGCCCAGGAGGTCATGTAGACCCCCTCGGACGTGAACCGCTGCACGCGCGCGCCGGCGTAGTCGCAAATGTATACCGTTCCATCCGGCGCAAATTGAATCCCGAATGGGTCGTTGAACTCGCCGGGGCCGATTCCCGACCCGCCGAAAGCGAACAGCACATGCCCGCCGCTCGGTGTGTACACACGCACCGAGTCGTCGGAGCACGACACCCACACGCGGCCGTACTGATCGACGTCCACGTCCTCCGGTTGTCCGGGCGTCGTCCACTCCTCCGCATACGGCGGAAGCGCGACGGCCGACCGGGGAGTGAACGCGCTCCCGGCTGCGAGCACGACGAGAAGGAACGGGACAGCGGGAAACGCGGAGCGGCTACCGTTGCGTGGTCTCATAGATGCCTCCGATCTGAGGGTGCGGAGAAGTCGGAGGATTATCACGCAGGAGGGCGTCGCGGCACAACAGCAACAAGGAGGCGAACCACCGCCTCGACAATCCTCGGCTTCGGGTGTACCAACCGCACATGACGCCCTCGAGGAACCCACGCCGCACTCCCGGCATTCGATGCGCGTGACCGCACTCGCCCGCTACACACACTGGTTGCACACGCGCTGGCCCGCCGGCGCGGTGGAGAAACTCCCGCTCGTGCAGGCCGACGGTAGCACCAACGTGCCTGGCTTGTACATCGCGGGGGATCTCACGGGTGTGCCGTTACTCAAGTTCGCACTCGATACGGGCGCACGCGTCGCGCAGCGCGCCGCGCACGCGCGCGAGCAGGGTGGCGACGCACTCGATCTGGCGATCATCGGAGCCGGCGTCGCGGGAATGGCGGCGGCGATGGAAGCGCAACGCCTCGGCCTCGCGATCGCCGTCATCGAGGCCAGCGAGCCGTTCTCGACGATTGTGAATTTTCCGCGCGCGAAACCGATCTACACGTACCCGCTCGACATGACGCCCGCGGGCGCACTGCAGGTGAGCGCCACCGTCAAGGAGCCGCTGCTCGACGAACTTCGCTCGCAGGTCGCGCACGTGAGCGTGATGCGGGCGCGCGTCGAAGACATCACGCGCGAGGGTGATGCGTTTACGGTGCGTCACACCGGTGGTGCGATGCGCGCGCGCCACGTGCTCATCGCGATTGGACGCAGCGGCAATTTCCGCCGCCTCGGCGTGCCGGGAGAAGACCTCCCGAAGGTCTACAACCGGCTCCACGACCCGCGCGACTACGCGGAGCAGGACGTGCTGGTGGTCGGCGGCGGCGACAGCGCGCTCGAAACGGCGATCGCGCTCGATGCTGCAGGTGCGTACGTCACGCTCGCACATCGCGGGCGCGAGCTCGCGCGACCGAAACCGGAGAACGTCGAACGGCTCGCAGCGTCGCGCGTTGCGACGCGCCTCAACGCCACGGTGCGCGCGATCCACGAGCGCGACGCCGTCCTGGCGCTCGACGGCATGGATGCCACCATCCCGAACGACGTCGTCTTTGCGATGATCGGACGCGAGGCGCCGCTGGCGTTCCTGCGTCGCGCGGGCGTGCGCATCGCAGGCGACATGTCGGCGCGCACGTGGGCGGCGTTCGCCGCGTTTCTGCTCCTCTGCACGTGGCTGTACAACTGGAAGTCCGGCGGCGCGATGTCGGCGCTTTGGCAACAGCGCCACTGGTTCCCGTTCAACGCGCCGGATATCCTCGGCGACGCTGCACGCGATCCGCGCACGCTCCTCGGCACGCTCGCGATCAGCGCGAGTGGTCCTGCGTTCTGGTACACGGTGGCGTATTCACTCACGGTCGTGATCTTCGGCGTGCGACGCATTGCGCGCAGGCGCACGCCGTACGTCACCGCGCAGACAATCACACTCATGCTCGTGCAGGTGATCCCGCTCTTCCTTCTCCCGGAAGTCATCTTGCCGCTGCTGGATCACAACGGACTTCTCCCGCGCGCGCTCGCGGACGCGCTCTTTCCGAGCGTGACGTACGGTCACGGTCGCGAGTTCTGGCGCGCGTACGGCCTCGTGCTCGCGTGGCCGCTCAACGTTTACAACGTCTTCACGGATCAACCGCTGGGCTGGTGGCTGGCCATTGCATTCGCGCAGACGTGCATACTCATTCCGCTGGGGATCTACTTCTTCGGAAAGGGCGTGTACTGCGGCTGGGTCTGCTCGTGCGGCGCGCT
>CAZEPH010000403.1:0-2954 GCA_964514075.1 uncultured bacterium
GAGCGTCTCAAGGCGGTCATGAACGAGATCCGTGAGTCGAAGGACACCATCATCTTCATCGACGAATTGCACACGATCGTCGGGGCGGGCGGCGCCGAAGGAGCGATCGACGCGGCGAACATGCTCAAGCCCGCGCTCGCGCGCGGCGAGCTGCACTGCATCGGTGCGACGACGCTCGACGAGTACCGCAAGTACATCGAAAAGGATGGGGCGCTGGAGCGACGTTTCCAACCGATCATGGTGGACCCGCCCTCGGCCGAACAGACGATCCAGATCATCCGCGGTTTGCGCGACAAGTACGAGGCGCACCACAAGGTGCGGTTCACCGAGGAGTCGATCGTCGCGGCCGTGCGCCTGAGCGAGCGCTACATCAGCGATCGCTTCCTGCCGGACAAGGCCATCGACGTGATCGACGAGGCTGGATCGCGTGCGCGTCTCGCTCTGACGGCGGTGCCGTCGGAGGTGCGAGAGGTGGAATTGAAGCTGGAAGAAGCGGTGAAGGAGAAGGAAGCAGCCATCTTCCAGCAGGAATACGAGAAAGCCGCAAAGTACCGTGATCGCGAACGCGAACTGCGCACGAAGATGAAGGAAATCAAGAAGGCAGGCAGCGACCGGTCGAGTCTGACCGACGCGCACGTCGACGCGGAGGAGATCGCTGTGGTGATCTCGCGCATGACCGGCATCCCGTTGCAGCGCCTGGCGGAAACGGAATCCGAGAAGCTGTTGCGCATGGAGGAAGAACTGCGCGTGCGGATCGTCGGGCAGGACGAGGCGGTGACCGCGATCGCCAAAGCCGTGCGGCGGAATCGGGCGGGGCTGCGCGATCCGCGTCGCCCGATCGGTTCGTTCATCTTCCTGGGACCCACGGGCGTGGGAAAGACGGAACTCGCGCGCGTGCTCGCCAAGTACTTGTTCGACGATGAGGACGCGCTGATCAGGGTGGACATGAGCGAGTACATGGAGAAGTTCTCGGTCTCGCGCCTCACCGGAGCGCCTCCGGGATACGTCGGGTACGAAGAGGGCGGTCAGCTCACGGAGAAGGTTCGCCGCAAGCCGTACTCCGTCGTCCTGCTGGACGAGATCGAGAAGGCGCACCCGGACGTGTTCAACATCCTGCTGCAGGTGCTCGAGGATGGGCTTCTCACGGACAGCATGAAGCGTCGCGTGAACTTCAAGAACACCGTGCTCATCATGACGTCGAACCTGGGCAGCCGCGACATCAAGGGCTCCAGCCTGGGGTTCGTCCGTCCGGACGACGGCAGCGACTACACGAAGATGAAGGAGAAGGTACTGGACGCCACGCGCCACGCCTTCAATCCGGAGTTCCTGAACCGCGTGGACGAACTGATCGTGTTCAAACCTCTCGGCCGGCCGGAAATGGAGCAGGTCGTCCACATCCAGCTGGAGCAGGTGCGCGAGCGCGTGCACGCGGGACACGGAATCGACTTGCGCGTGACGGAGAGTGCGTTGAAGTTCTTGATCGATGCCGGATTCGATCCGAACCTCGGCGCGCGTCCGCTCCGCCGCGCGATCCAGCGGCACGTCGAGGACGCCCTTGCGGAACACGTCCTGCGTGGACGATTCCCCTCCGGTGCACGCATCCTCATCGACTACGTGGGCGATCGCCTCACGTTCGAGGAGGACACCCAAGAGATCGTGGAAATGGCAGCGGGAGGCGCGGGCAGTACGAACTAGCGGTCGCGGCACGGAGCCGCCGGCCTCCTCACCCACGCCAAGGAGGAGCATGTACAAATCACGTCGGGGAGCGGTCCGTTCGGAGCGGACCGCTTCCGTGTTGCTCGCGGCCGCCTGCGCGGCGGTCGCGTGGATGACAGGCGGGGCGCCGCACGCGACGGCCCAGGACCTTTCGGCCCCCGACACGGTGCGCGTCATCGAGGTGTTCGGCACGCGCAGTGTCGACCCGTCGGTCGTGCGCACGACCTTCGGCATCAAGCCCGGCACGGCGCTCGCGGCCGAGGACGTACGCGACGGAATGCGCCGGTTGTGGGGGAGCGGTCTGTACGACGACGCGGCACTCGCCGCCACGAAGACGGACGCCGGCGTGACGCTCTACCTCACCGTCGTCGAACGCCGGCGGACCACAGGCGTCGCGTTCTCCGGCAACAAGAAGTTCGACGAGAAGACGCTCACGGAGAAGAGCGCGCTCCGGATCGGCACGCTCCTCGGACCGGAAGCCGTCGGCACGGCGGTGGACTCCATTCGGGCCGCGTATCGCAAGGATGGATACCCGACGGTGCGCATTCGCCCCACGATTCTCGACGACGGCCCAGGCGGCGCGCGCGTCGTCTTCGACATCACCGAGGGCGCGAAGGTCCGCGTGACCAGCGTGCAGTTCGAAGGCAACTCGGCCCTGCCCACCGCCTCACTGCTCAAGGTGATGAAGATGAAGAAGGGCACGTTCAAGGAGGACGTCCTGCGCGACGACCTCGTGCGCATTCGAGGCATGTACCGGGACAATGGGTATCGGGACGCGACGGTGGATACGTTCACCATCGGGTACGCGCCGGACAGCGCCAGCGTCGTCCTCACGATCCGCGTCCGCGAGGGACGCAAGTACACGCTGAGCGACGTCCAGGTCACGGGCGCGAACGTCATCCCGTCCGATCGCATTCGGTCGAACCTGCGTGTCACCGCGGGCGACACGTACAACGACGGTTTGCTGCGGAAGAGCGTCGAGGACATCTACACGGCCTATCAGGAATCGGGTTACCTCTTCGCGAACGTGGACCCACAGGTGACGCCCGTCGATTCCGAGCACGTGGCCGTGACTCTCGCCGTTCAGGAAGGCGCACCCTCGAAGGTGCGGCGCGTCTCGGTGGTCGGAAACAAGCGGACGAAGGACAAGGTCATTCGGCGCGAACTCACGATTCGTCCCGGCGACGTCTTTCGCCGGTCGATCGTCGCCAGGAGCCAGCGCGACGTCTACGCGCTCG
>CAZEPH010000404.1:0-2943 GCA_964514075.1 uncultured bacterium
GCGCGGAGCGCGTTCCTCTGGAACGGTCGCGATGACGCCGGGGTGCGGGTGCCCGCCGGTGTGTATCACGCGGTCGTGCGCACGGGCGATGGAGCCGGCGCATCGCGTGCGGTCGTCTGCGTGCGCTGAGCGTCGTCGCCCTCGGAGAACGTGGCGCCGAACCGTGGATCGTCGCGCAGCGGGTCGAGATCGGGGTCGTTGCGAGCCCACTCTCGGAGGAGCCCGCCGTGCCGCTGCGCGACGGTCAAGCAGCGCAACGCGTCGTCGAAGCGACCGAGTTTGGTGTACACGCAGGCGGCGTTGTATTCGATAATGGGTTCGTCGGCATCCACGGCCAGCGCGCGGTCGATCCACGTCGCCGCGCGCTCGGGCTCTCCCATCTCCGCGAGCACGGCGGCGCCCATGGTCCACGCACGCGTGTCGTCGGGGTGCTCGCGTACACGCTTCTTCACGGCCTCGATGCACTCGAAGTCCGCGTTGCGTGCGCGCACCGCGTCCTGCAATCGCCGATAGCACATCCCGAGCAGATACCACGAGTCGAACGCTTCGGGCACGATCTCGCACGCGTGCCGGTACCGCTCGGCAGCTTCCGCGATACGCCCCATGGAAAAGCACAACCGCGCGTAGATGTAGTGCGGCTCGTACAAGTGCGGATCGAGCTCGATCGCGCGGCGCAGATGTTCCTCCGCTCGTGCGAAATCGTTGCGCAGAAAGAGCGCGAACCCGCGCGCGGCGTGCGCGTCGGACAACTCCGGCGCGAGGACGAGAGAGCGCGCGCTCGCCTCGTCCGCCGCGCGCACAGCCTCTTCGCCGCTGCCGAAATACAGCCGCAGAAACGCATGGCATTCGGCGATTCCCGCGTACGCACGCGCGTCGTCCGGCTGCAGGTCGATGGCGCGGGCGAACGTCTGCAACGCGACCTCGAAGGCCTTGCGCCGGTGCTGCCGGATGAACTGCCGCCCCTGCAGGAACAACTCGTAGGCCTCTGCGTCCGCACGCGACGCCGCGCGCGACCCGGCGGATTCGAACGTCACCTGCAGTGCGCGCGCAATCTGTCCGGCGATGTCTTCTTCCACGGAGAAAATGTCTTTCATCTCGCGATCGTATCGCTCGCACCAGAGGCGGTACCCGTCGGCCACGTTCACGAGCTGGGCCGAGATGCGCACGCGGTTGTCCACGCGGCGCACGCTGCCTTCCAGCACGGTTTCCACACGCAGCTGCGCCCCGATGTCGCGCACATCCGCCGCACGGTGGCGGAACTGAAACGACGACGTGCGCGACGCCACGTGCAGATCCGGCACACGGCTGAGCGCGCGCACGATCTCCTCCGCGATGCCGTCGCACAGATACTCTTGATCCTTCTCTTTGGACATGTCCGCGAACGGCAGGACCGCCAGCGACGACCGGGCGCGCGACGCGCGCGGCGGCGCCAACGCGCCGTGATCCAACGCGTTCTGCACGTGCACGAGATCGTGGATCATCTCCTCGATGCGCTCGTATCGTGCGCGCCGGTCCTTCGAGAGCGCGCGCACGACGATCGGCTCGAGAGGGGCAGATGCACCGGGACGGAACTGGGAGAGGGGCTCCGGTTCGCCGTAGAGCACGCGCGTGACGAGCGCCGCCAGTGTGTCCGCGCGAAACGGGGCCACGCCGGCGATCATCTCGTAGAGCACGGCCCCAAGCGACCAGATGTCCGTGCGCTGATCCACCGCCTCGCCGCGCAGTTGCTCCGGCGACATGTACGCGGGCGTTCCCGCCGTCTGGAGAAGCGAGAGCGTGTGCGCGTCGCCCATCACCTGCATCACGCCAAAGTCGAGGATCTTCACGGTGTCGCCGCGCACGATCATGACGTTGCCCGGCGCGATGTCGCGGTGCACGATCAACTCGTCGTGCGCGGCCGCGAGGCCGCGTGCCGTTTGCAGCGCAATCGACACGGCCCGCGGCGGATCCAACGCACCGCGCGCGAGGATGCGGTCCAGCGTCTCGCCGTCGTAGTGCGGCATCACGAAGAAGACGTCGCCGTCGGGCGTTTCGTCGACCTCGTAGATCGTGCAGATGTTCGGGTGATCGAGACGGGCGGCTGCGCGCGCTTCGTCCTTGAGCGCGGTGCGCAGCGCGGCGTCCGCGAACGGCCGCAGGAACTTCAACGCGACGCGACGGCCCAGCCGCAAGTCCACACCGCTGTAGACCTCTCCCATTCCTCCCGACCCGAGGAGGTCGTCGACCTGATAGTGCGAGAACGTGTGTCCGGTCCGCGTTGCGACGGACATGGTGCACCCCCGTTCGTGTGTCGCGCCACGCGTGATGATCGCATCCACGGAGTTCGCCCAGCGTCCTCCATTGGTCGCCTGCGCGGGGTGACGAACGACTAGCCACGCGGGGCGCTCCCCGCTACTCTCGCGCGTCTCTACCTCCCAACGCGAGGCACTTCGTCATGCCGACTCGTCGATTCAGCCGGATCGTCCGGTTCGCCACACTCACACTGGTGGGATTCATGAGCACAACGCCCGCATCCGCCGCACAGAACGCCGGCTCCGCCGCACTGTCGTCCCTCTGCGATACGTACTGGACCGAGTACCTGCGCATGCACCCGACGGAGGCGACCGCGCTCGGCGATCGACGCTTCGACGCATTGCTCGAAGACAACACGCAGGTAGGCCGCGACCGCGAGCGCACGTGGCTCGAGTCCGTGCGCGCGAGCGCACAGGCGATCGATCCGCAAGCGCTGAGCGACAGCGAACAGGTCACGCGCTCGTCGCTGCTCACGGAGGTGGAGAGCGCACTCGCGCGCGCGTCCTGCAATCTCCACGAATGGCGCGTCGATCCACTCGGCGGTCCGCAAGTCGAGTTCTTCAACTATCCCGACTACACGTCGATTCGCTCGGCGAAGGAGGCGGCCGACTACGTCGCACGCTGCCGCGCGATGGGACCGTATCTGGATGC
>CAZEPH010000405.1:0-2932 GCA_964514075.1 uncultured bacterium
GATCATTGCGATGCGCAGGCTGCGGCCGGTCACGCGGCGGCCCTCGCGTACGCGTCGAACAGCTGCTCGAGGTGCGGCGCCGCCGCGAACTCGCGCTCGATCAGGGCGCGGGCGGCGCGGCCGTGCGCGAGCGCGCGTGCCGGTTCCTCGAGATACGGGGCGATGGCGCGGGCGCACTCCGCGTCGTCGCCGGGCCGGAACGTCGCGCCGGTCACGCCGTCGCGCACCAACTCGGGGATGCCGCCGATGCGCGCACCGACGACGGCTCGTCCCAACGCGAACGACTCCAGGATCGCGTACGGCAGGTTCTCGTACCACTCCGACGGCACGACGACCACGCGCGCGGCGCGCACCGCCTGGTGCAGCGCGTCTCCCTGCTGGTAGCCGCGCACGACCACGCGTTGTCCGTTGCGCGCTTCGGCCTCCACCTGCGCGCGCAGCGGCCCCTCCCCCACGATCGTGAGTGTGTGGCCGGCGTGGCGGCGCATCGCGGCGAGCAAGGTGCCGAGACCTTTCTCGTGCGAGAGACGCCCGACGTAGAGCACGCCGTCACCGGCGTCCTCCGCGGGGACGTACTCCTCCGCGGGAATGAAGTACGGCAGGTGCGCGAGTTTTCGCTCGTCGAGTCCGTGCCGCGCCATCGTGTCGTGCAGGAAGCGGCTCGGACAGAGGAACACGCTCACCTGATCGTACGAGCGTATCGCGCGGTGCAGGTACGCCTCCGCCATGACAACGGCGCTCGCGGCGCGCGACGCCTTGTGACAAGCGTGGCGCACGACCTCGTAGAAGCGGCCGCCACGGCATCGCTCGCACACCGCGCCGTTACTCAGAAACAGGTACGCGGGACACGCGACCTTGTAGTCGTGCAGCGTTTGCACGGTGGGCACCCGCCGGCGGTGCAGCGCGCGCAACACCGACGGCGTGAGTTGGTGCGCGATATTGTGCACGTGCGCCACGTCGGGTCGGGCGTCGTCCAGCAGCGCGGTCATGCAGCGCTCCGCTTCACGCGAGTACACCGTGGACACGGCGGCGCCGAGCGAACGGCGCGTCGCGGCATCGTCGTAGTCCACCTCGCGCGGGAAGTAGCGCGCGTATGGCGTCTCCGCGTTCCGCGCGTGCCGCATCGCAAATGGAACCACTTCGTGACCGGCCGCGACCTCGGCGCGGCTCACGTCGGCGACGTATCGCTCGGCTCCACCCTTCACGAAGTGGAACTTGTTCACTTGGAGGATCCGCACGTCTCGCTCGTGGTGGTCCCATCGTCCCGCGCGTCGCCTTCGCCGGCGGTGAGCGGCGGCACCGCGAGGGGCGCCGGTCCGTCAACGCGCACGCGCAACGGAGGCCGCGGAGGTAGCGCCGAGTCGGCGAGTTTCTGCACCTTTCCGCGTCCCGCGAACTTCGCGCGGGCGATCCATGCAGCAGGAATCCATGGAGTGTGGCGCATGGCGGGGGCGACCGTGCAACTCATCCAGCAGTTTACCGGGCAGGTGCGGACCACGTTCAGAGTGTCTGCGGATCGTGCGAGGATCGCGTCGTAGTCGTCGTCGAGGAGCGACCCCATCTTCCGGTTGAGCGCGTTGCACGGAAACACGTCGCCTTCCGGCGTCAGGTAGAACATCTCCGTCGCCGCGTGACAGAACAAGCGCCGCGGGCGCTGGTACACGAAGTCGATCAAGCCGTCGGTGAAGTACGCGCGGAACCAGTCCTTGATGTTCGGCGATCGCAACTGCTGCTCGCGCAGCGCAACCAGGTCGTCCACGACTGTCTGCCGCCCTTCCCACGGAAACGCGTCGTCTTGATCGCCGAAGTACGTTTCACTGGAATGCGCGACGCCACACACGAACTGCACGCCCTCCTCGTCGGCGAGTTGCTTCAGCTTCGGCAATTCCCCGACAGCGAGACGCGAGACCGTTGCGGAGATGCCGAGGTCCGTGTGCCCCGCGGCCTTCAGCCGGCGGAGGGTCTCCACCGCCTTGTCGAATCCGCCGGGAATGCCGCGCACCACGTCGTCCACCTCACCGTAGCCGTCGATGGACACGCGCAGAGCCACGCCGCGCATCTTGTCCATCATGCGCTCGATGCGGGCGGGCATGAGCGCGTTGGTGGAGATCACCAGGCGCGCGCGCGGACAGCGTTCCCGAATCACGCGCACGATGTCCACGAGATCAGCCCGCAAGAACGGTTCGCCGCCGGAGATGTTCACCTCGCGCAGCGACGCGGGCAGTCGGCGGTAGTCCTCCGGCTGCATTTCGCGGCCGCGGCCGTATTGCCAGATGTCGCACATGGTGCAGCGCGACTGGCACCCCATCGTGATGGCGATGACCGCGGAGCGGGGACCGTGCATCAGTTCGCCCTCCCCTGCGAGAGCCGCTCGATCAGCGCGGCGGTGTCGTCGATCATCCGATCGGCGCCGAAGCGAGCGTGTGCGCGTGCACGGCCGGCCGCGCCCAGCGCGGCGCGGCGTGTCGGGTCGTGCGCGAGCGAGATCAACGCGTCCGCGAGAGCGGATGCGTCGCCGGTCGGCACGAGCACGCCCGTCTCCCCGTCGATCACCACTTCGTCTACCGCACCGACGCGCGTTGCGATCACGGGACGCGCCGCCGCCATGGACTCGATCGCCACCGTGGGCGTGGTTTCCACCACGGGGCGCGACGCCAGAACCGTGACGTCGCAGGCGGCGAGGATGTCGGGGACGTCGTCACGCACGCCGAGAAAACGGACGCGATCCGCGACGCCGTCCGCGCGTGCGCGCACGCCCAGCGCCTCGCGTTCGCGCCCCTCCCCGGCGAGGAGCAGCACGCTGTCCGGTACACGAGCGCACACGTCGCGATACGCTGCGAGCAGCACCTCGTGTCCCTTCTCGGGCCGCAGTTGCGCGATGCACGCGATCACGTAGGTCGTCTCCGGTAGAGCGAGGCGCGCGCGCGCCTCC
>CAZEPH010000406.1:0-2932 GCA_964514075.1 uncultured bacterium
CCATGGCGGTCGCTCGCGAGGACCTGTTCACCCACCTCGACCGCGAGCACGGCCGCGACGATCTCGCCGCCGACCGCCGCCTGCTCGCCGCCGCCCGCGAGTTCAAAGAAGGCGACGCCGTCCAGGGCTTCCTCGCCGACGACGCCACCCGCGCGCACCACCGCGCGCGAGAGGTCCGGAAAGATCGACTCGAAGCAGATGAGGACGCCGAAACGCGCGTGCGTCTCGCTCGGCGGATCGAACACCGTGTGCTCCGATCCCGGCCAGAAGTTGCCTTGCCCGAAGTCGATCGCACGCAGTGCGCGCAGTCGCGTGCTCCCGGGGATCGCCTCGCCGAACGGGACGAGGTGTCTCTTGCGGTACGTCGGCCCGAGGGAGCCGTCCGCCCCGAACAGTCCCGCCGCGTTGTAGAGCGCATACGTGTCGCGGCCGTCCTCGGCGATGGCTTCGGGAAATCCTACGAGGATCGGCGTGCGGACTTCGCTCGCGAGCGACTCGATGCGCCGCCTGTCCACGGGATCGACGTTCACGTAGCTCGGCGCGGCAGTCTCCGGCCACACGATGATGTCCGCGGGCGGTCGCGCGCGTGCAGCTTCCCGGGTGAGCATCTCGTACAGCGTGAGTGTCGAGTCCTTGAAAGCGGGATCCCATTTCTCGCGAGCGCTCACGTTCCCCTGTACGAGGGCGACGCGCGCGACGCTCGTGGCACGTGCGCCTTCCAGCCGCGCGTGCCCGAACCACCACGGCAACACGAGTAACCACGCGACGACGCTCGCACGTACTAGTCGGCCCGGCCAGGCGGGACACAGCAGCACCGATGCGACGAACGCGTTCACGAGAACCAACCATGTCACCACGCCGTAGAGACCAACGAGAGACGCTCCCTGAGCCCACACGGGCGCGGGGGCGAGAGCGTAGGCGAGGCTCCCCCACGGACAACCCATCGTGCCAGAACCACGCACGAACTCCACGACGGTCCACACCGCGGGAGCAACCACGAAGAGTGGCCAGTCCGTGCGTCGCACGATCCACGTCGTGAACGCGCACGCCCCCGCGACGAACGCACCGAGATAGAGCGCCGCTGCGATCCAGGCGGGAACGAGGGCCCACGGGACCGTCGTCTGCGCAGCGGGGAGCGACACGATCCACGAAAACGTCTGGAGCGCCCACACGACGCCGGTGACCAGACCGAGAGCGGCCGATCGACGCACGGAGACGGACGGCGCCAACGCCTCATCGATCGCCCGGCCCCGCGCGCGGCTGCGCCGCGGGTGTATCGCGATGAACAGAGGGACGAGCGCGACCCATGCGAGCGGCCACAGGTTCCACGGCGGTAGCGAGAACGACCACAGGCACCCGCTCGCCACCGCGGAGAACACCCCGCGCAGTGGAACGCGCGCCTTAGCCGAGCCGCACCTCCTTGCCGCTTTCCGCCGAGCGATACACCGCGTCCAATACGCGCATCAGCGCGAGCGCCTCCTCCGCGCCCGCGACGGGCGTCGCGTTGCGTCGCACGCAATCCACGAAGTGGTCGATCTCGATTTCGTACGATCGCTTGTAGAGGTTCTTTTCAGAGCGAAGCGGCGGTGTGACGTTCACGAAATTCCCGTGCAGCATCTTGTGCAGGCGAAGAGGATTGAACAGCGCCGCGCCGCGGTCGCCGAACACGTTCACGAACGCGAAATCCTTGTCCTGGAGAAGGCTCCACGAGACTTCGAGCGTGATCGTCGCGCCGCTATCCAATCGCAGGAGGGCGATTGCCGCGTCCTCGGCCGTCGCGTTCTTGTCGAGGCGATGCACCGAGGACGAGACGGTCACCACCTTGCCGCCCATGATCCACAGCGCGAGATCGAGCATTTGCACGCCGAGATCCATCAGGACGCCGTTGTCGGCGGCGGACACGTCGGCGTTCTCCTTGCCGCCGCGCCACGCGACGCGACCGCGCAGCCATCCCGCCTTTCCGAAGTAGACCTGTCCGAGTTCGCCCTTGCGAACGAATTGCCAGAGCATCTGGGCGTCCGGACGGAAGCGGTGATTGAACGCGACCATAGCTACGCGATCCGCTCGCGCGGCGGCCGCCACAACCGCTTCGGCCTCGCTCGTACGCCGCGCGAAGGGACGCTCGATCAGGACGTGTTTGCCGTCGCCGAGCGCGGCGAGCGCCATCGGGGCGTGCAGGTGCGTGGGCGTGCAGATGTCCACCGCGTCCACGTCCAGGTCGGCACGCAGCATGTCCTGTAGATCGTCGAACACGTGCGGGATCTGGAAGCGCTGCGACACGGCCTGCGCGCGCGCATGATCCGGCTCGCACAGGGCGACGATCTCCACGTCCTTGAGTTTGCGATACGCGGGAATGTGATTGATCTGCGCGGCGGCTCCCGCCCCAACCAGTGCAACGCGAACGATCTTGCGGGCCATACCCTCTCCGTGTGGGCCAGAAAGCGCGGAGTATAGGGACGGCGCGCGGCGTCGAGCAAGGTCAGACCACAGCGAGCCGGCGCATCTTCTTGAGCAATCCCTGTCGCGACATGCCGAGAGCGCGCGCGGTGTGCGTTCGGTTCCCCGCGCACCGCGTCAGCGTTTCGCGAATGAGGCGCCGCTCCGCTTCGTGGCTCACGACCCGCAGGGGCGACGCGGCATCCGCGACGGCGGCGATGTCCGGCAGACCGCCGTCCGCGAGCACCGCCGCAGCGATCTTCGGCGTGAGGCTCTCGACGCCGATACGGTCTCCCGGCGGTGAGAGAACGAGCGCACGTTCCAGCTCGTTCTCCAACTCGCGCACGTTCCCTGGCCACGTGTATTGCGCGAGAACGGCGCACGCCGCCGGCGTCAGCTCCGGCACCGTGCACGCGTGCTTGCGCGCGAGCGATGCCAGGAGATGATTCGCAAGAATCAGCACGTCCTCGCCTCGTTCGCGCAGGGGCGGCATCTC
>CAZEPH010000407.1:0-2918 GCA_964514075.1 uncultured bacterium
GCGGTGCAACACCGCGCGCTGCGCGACGAGGTGCAGCGCCGCCGCCGCGCCGTCGACGAATCGGTGCGGCACGACGACATGGTCGGCGAGAGTCTCGCGATGCACGCGCTGTTCGACGTGATCGCGCGGGTCGCCGACTCCGACGCGACGGTGCTCATCACCGGCGAGAGCGGCTCCGGCAAAGAACTCGTGGCGCGCGCGCTGCATAGGCGGAATCGCCGCCGCGGTGAACGGCCGTTTGTGGCCGTGAACTGCGCGGCGGTGCCGGAGGCGCTCCTCGAGAGCGAGCTGTTCGGACACGTGGCCGGTGCGTTCACCGGTGCGCAGAGATCGCGCGCCGGGTTGTTCGTGAGCGCCGACAGCGGCACGATCCTCCTCGACGAGATCTCCGAGATCCCGATGCCGCTGCAGTCGAAACTTCTCCGTGCCGTGCAGGAGCGCATGGTGCGCCCGGTCGGCGGTGATCGCGAGGTTCCGTTCGACGCGCGTATCATCGCGTGTACGAATGCCGATCTGGAGTCGGCGGTGGAGGAGGGGCGCTTCCGGGAGGATCTGTTCTTTCGCATCAGCGTCGTTCCCATCGCGGTGCCGCCGCTGCGGGCGCGCGGCAACGACGTCTTGCTGCTCGCGCAGCACTTCATCGGGGAGTTCGCCGCGCGGCAGGACAAGCACGTCACCGGGCTCAGTCATCCGGCCGCAGAGCGGTTGCTCTCCTACTCGTGGCCGGGCAACGTGCGTGAGTTGCGCAACGTGGTGGAGCGCGCGGTCGCACTCACGAACTACGAGAAGATCACCGTGGAGGATCTCCCGAACAAGGTGCGGAACGACCAGGCGGCCGGGCATCTCGTTCTTGGGGACGATCCCTCGGAACTGCTCCCGTTGGTGGAGGTGGAGCGACGCTATATCCAGCGCGTCATCGACACGTTCCGGGGCAACCGCACCATGGCAGCCCGGGCACTGGGGTTGGATCGCAAGACGCTCTACCGGAAACTCGGGGCGAAAGGTGGCGATCGCTCGACGGAATAGCGGGGCATTCGGCCCCATTGACGGGCATCTCGCCCCACCAAGAGGCGCTCCCGTAAGTTGCTGCGCGCGATTGATCAGCGGTTCGTTCTCCCGGCGCCTCTGCCACGGCGGGGCAACATGCCCCGTTCCGCTTCGGACTAAGTGCGCTCAGAGACAACGACTTGGGACCTGGCACGCGGGCTGCAGCAGTTATCCCTCGCAAGAGTGTGCTCTCGCCGTCTCGGCGGGGCAAAGAGCACGCCGTTGGCCGGGGGACAGGCGGCTGGCGTCGGCAAAGCGGGTGACACCGGGGGGCGTCACCCGCCGCTCTTTTAACGGCATTTCTCCTCTCCTCGACCATCGCGCGAGCCGACCCTTCGGGTTATGGTGCGCGCGGCGCACGACGCAACGCGGCGCTGGGTCAGGGAGGAGCGATCATGGAGATCGGATTCGTCGGCCTCGGGAAGATGGGGCTGAACATGGTCCGCCGGCTCGTGCCCGCGGGACATCGCGTTGTCGTGTGGGATCGCAACGCGAACGCGGTTGCGGACGCCGCGAGCGCAGGGGCCGTCGCCGCGACCGGACTGCCCGAGTTAGTCCGGGCTCTTGCTCCACCGCGCGCCGTGTGGGCGATGGTGCCCTCGGGCGATGCGACCGAATCCACTCTCACCGCCCTCGCCGAGGTGATGTCCCCGGGCGACACGGTCGTGGACGGCGGCAACTCCTACTATCGTGATACCCTCCGCCGCGCGGACGCCCTCGATGCACGCGGCATTCGGTTGGTCGACTCCGGCACGAGCGGCGGGATTTGGGGATTGGAGAAGGGTTACTGCTTGATGGTCGGCGGCGACCCCTCCGCGATCGATCACTTGCGCCCGGCGTTCCTCACGCTCGCCCCGCCCGAGGGCTTCGCGCACGTCGGCCCGTGCGGGGCGGGACACTTTGCGAAGATGGTGCACAACGGCATCGAGTACGGGATGCTGCAAGCGTACGCGGAAGGTTTCGAGATCCTCGAAAAATCGCGCTATGACTTCGACATGCGCGCGCTTACGCACCTGTGGAACAACGGCAGCGTGGTGCGCTCATGGCTCCTCGAGCTGGCGGAACGCGCGTACGCGAACGATCCCGCCCTTTCCACGGTGCGCGGTTACGTCGAGGATTCCGGTGAAGGACGGTGGACCGTGCAGGAGGCGATCGACCTCAACGTGCCCGCGCCGGTCATTACCGACTCGCTGCTGGTGCGCTTGCGGTCGCGGCAGGACGACTCGTACGCCGCGCGCGTGATCGCCGCGTTGCGCCGCGAGTTCGGCGGGCACGCCGTGCAGTCGGTGACGAGGGGATAGCGCACAGTGCTCACACTCGCCGACAACCCTTTGCGTGAGGGGCTCGAGATCGCGCGGGAACCGGATCGCGCAGCCATCGTCATCTTCGGGGCGACCGGCGATCTGACGCGCCGGAAACTCGTGCCCGCGCTGTTTTCCCTCGCCGCGGACGGACTCTTGCCCGCGCACTACGCGGTAGTGGGCGTGTCGCGCCGCCCGCTCACCGACGACGAATTCCGCGCGGACATGCAGCGCGGTGTCGCGGAGTTCTCGCGCCGCGCGGGCGCGATGTCCACGGCGTGGGAGGCGTTCGCCTCGAACCTGTTCTACCAAGCGGCGGACGATTCCTCGCCCGCGAGCTACGTGCAGTTACGGGCGCGTCTCGAGGAGATCGCGCGGCTGCGCGGAACGGGGCCCAATCGTCTCTTCTACCTGGCGACGCCGCCGACGTCGTACGCATCCATCGCCGCGCACTTGCGCGAGGCGGAGGCCGCGCATCCCTCCGGCAGCACGCAGCCGTGGTCGCGTCTCATCGTCGAGAAACCGTTCGGCCGCGATCTCACCAGCGCGCGTGAATTGAACGGACAGCTC
>CAZEPH010000408.1:0-2917 GCA_964514075.1 uncultured bacterium
CGTGGTTGTAGAGCAGGACGAGGTTGTACAGGCACGCGGCGGCGACCGCGCTGTCCGCGACCCCGGCCCTCTCGTAGACGCGGAGCGCCTGTTCGTACTGCGAGAGCGCTCGCTTGTCGTCACCTTTCTCGAAGTACACGCCGCCGATGGAGGTCCGCGCCGCCGCCACGTCGACGTGTGCGTCGCCGAGTTCTGCGCGGCGAATCGCGAGGCACGTATCGAAGTGCGCGAGTGCGGCGGGAAAGTCTCCGAGACGGCGTCGCGTGATCGCGAGATCGTAGTGGCTTCTCGCGGTATTGAGATCGCGTGTGGCGCGCTGCACCGTCAACGCGCGCTCGAACAGCGGCGCGGCGTTCTTGTACATGCCGAGATTGCGATACACCAGAGCGATGGTATGCAACAGACGCGCGCGGACAACGGGCTGTCCCGCTAGCTCGCGATCGACGCGCTCGGCGCCCGAGTCGAGAATCTCGCGCGCCGTGAGCGTATTGCCGCGCGACTCGCTGGGATCGGACACCTTGAACATGCTCTGCAAGAACTGCGTGGTTTCTTGCGCGGTCGCCGCCTCCTCACGCGCGGCGTGTTCGGCGCGGCGCGCGCGCACGAGCGCCGCGCTGGTGGCGGCGAGACCGAGCACGACCGAACATGCGAGCGCTGTGAGGGCGATCGTCACGCCGCGATGCCGCGCCGCGAGACGGCGAAGTTGGTACGCCGCCGTTGCGGGTCGAGCGTGCACGGTGTGTCCGTCGAGGAAACGGCGCACGTCGTCGGCAAACGCGGACACGCCGTCGTAGCGGCGCGCCGGTTCTTTGGCGAGCGCTTTGGTGAGAATCGCATCGACGTCCGCCGGCAGCTCGGAGCGCTGCGGCGGGCGCTCCGCGATGACGCGCGCCGCTTCCGGCAACGGCACGCCGCGCACGGAGTACGGCAGGCGGCCCGTCAGCATTTCGTACAGGACCACGCCGAGCGAATACACGTCGCTGCGCACGTCGATGTCGTCCGGCGCTCCGCTCGCTTGCTCCGGACTCATGTACTCGAGCGTGCCGAGGACCGATCCCGCGGCTGTGCGCGTCGTGGCCGTTCCGTCGTCGCTCACGATGCGCGCGATGCCGAAGTCGAGCACCTTCGCCATGCCGCTCTCCGTGACGAGGATGTTCGCCGGCTTGATGTCGCGGTGAATCACCCCGCGTTGATGCGCATAGGCGATGGCATCGGCGATCTGCACGAAGAGCGCGAGGCGCGCGCGCAACGAGGCGTCCGCGTGCGCGCGCACGTAGTCCATGAGCGGCGCGCCTTCGACCAACTCCATCGCGAAGTACCGCTCGCCCGATTCCGTGACGCCGGCTTCGTAGAGCGCGGCGACGCCCGGATGCTTGAGACGCGCGAGGCTCTCGGTCTCGCGTTGAAAGAGGCGAATACGCTGTTCGCCGGCGAGCGCGCCGCCGCGCAGCACTTTGACCGCGACGACGCGATGCGGGTCGCTCTGCTCCGCTTCGTACACGGCGCCCATGCCGCCGTCGGCGATGCGGCGCCGGATCGTGTAGCGCCCGATGATGCGCCCCGTGGCGTCGTCGGCCAGCGCGGAGTGCGCGTGCGCGAGAACATCGGCGTCGATAACGGGCGCGGCGTCGAGAAACGCGGCGCCGCGATCGAGCACGTCGTGCGCGCCGAGCAGCGCCTGCACTTGAGTGCGCAGCGCGTCGTCGGCTCCGCACGCTCCATCGACAAAGGCGCGCCGCTCCGCCGCGGGATGATCCAACGCCGCGCGCGCGATCGCCTCCAGCTGCGGCCACCGCTCGTCTTCGAGACGCACTACGTCGCGGTGCCTTCGTTCAACTCGTGGAACAGAAACGCGCGCGCCAATTCCCAATCGCGCCGGACCGTCCGTTCCGTCACGCCCAGCACGCCGGCCACTTCCTCCGCCGTGAGCCCCGCGAAGAAGCGCAGATCGACCACGCGCGCGAGGCGCTCGTTCAATCGTCCGAGGCGATCGAGCGCGCTATTCAACTCGAGGAGATCGACGCTCGCCGGCGCATCGGGCACATCGACGTCGTCGATCGACACACGCGGCGATGCGCCGCCGCGCTTCTGCGCACGGCGCGCGCGGGCGTGGTCCATCAGGATGTTGCGCATCGCGACGGCGGCCACGGCGTAAAAGTGATTCCGGTCGGTGACCGTGAGCGTGCGGCCGCCCAAACGGAGATACGCTTCGTGCACGACGACGGTCGTGTTGAGCGTCGGCATGTCCGGCGCGCGTCGCAGCTGCGCGCTCGCGATGTCGCGTAGCCGGCCGTACACGAGGTCGAACAGCGCACTGGTCGCGTTCCGGTCGCCGGCGCGCGCCGCAGAGAGGAATTGGGTGACAGGGGAGAGGGCGGGGTCGTTCATGGACTCCAAGCGTACCATTCTCGCGCCTGGGGCGTCTCGCCTGCGCCTGTCGCGCATGTCCGGTTTCGGCGCAGGAATTCGTTGTTGAAGGTGGCCGCGCGGTGCGGCCGATCGCCACCGTCCGGTCGTAAGGAGCCTTCCCATGCTGATCCGCCCCGCATCTGCCGCCGTCCTACTCGCGCTTGGCGCAGCGACCGTGCCGCTCTCCTCGGATGCCGCGACGCCGTACCTCTACGAGACGGTGGACGCGACGGGGTTCACGGGCGTGTACACCTCGCTGGCACTGGACGCACAGGGGAACCCGCGCATCAGCTACTACGACCAGACGAACGGGGACCTGCGGTACGCGAGCAAGAGCGGGGGCGTGTGGACGCTGGAGACGGTGGACGCCACGGGGAGCACGGGCTACTACACGTCGCTGGCGCTGGACGCGCAGGGGAACCCGCGGATCAGCTACTACGACACCACGAACTTCGACCTGCGGTATGCGAGCAAGAGCGGGGGCACGTGGACGTTGGAGACGGTGGAC
>CAZEPH010000409.1:0-2902 GCA_964514075.1 uncultured bacterium
TCCGTTCGTGTGGGTCGACGGCGACACGCTCCGCATGTTCGTGACGGCCGTCACGTCCTACGGACGCGGCGCGATCGGCTCCGCGTGGTCGATCGACGGCGTCACGTGGACGGATTCCGGCCCGGTTGCCCTCACGCCCTCCGGACCCAACTCGTGGCACCAACTCGAAGCGTGCACGATGACGAATCGGTCGGACACGTGGCATCTCTACTACGGCGAGACGAACGTGGTCGGCATCGGCATGGTGCCGGCGCCCGACCAGCTCGGTCCGTGGGACCTCACGCAGCGCACGACCGTGGACTACGGATCGGCGATCGAGATCTACACGAGCGCAAGCGAATCGCTCGGCTCGCGCCACACCGCGTTCATCGACCGCGACACGGTGCGCACGACGATCCGCATCGATCCGCTGGTGTGGGTGAACGACACGCCCACCTTCGCGTTCTCGCGCACCATCGACGAGGACTGGACGCGCACCGGCACGGCCATGACGACGCAACCGACGTTCGGCGACAACGTGCGCTCGCGCAATGCGGGGAGCGCGGGAATCGCCGGCAACGGGTGGATCGGCACGTTCGAGAAGTTTCCCGGGCCGCTGCAGGGCGGCATCCCCGGGTTCACGCAGGGCAACGGTCCGACGGGGTCGCTCGTGTCCCGCTCGTTCGTCATCACAGGTGACACCCTCTCCGTGCTGGTGGGCGGCAGCAACATGCCGGACTCGTGCTACGTGCAGTTGTGCGACGCGTGCACCGACAGCGTGCTGCGAGCCGAGACGGGACAGGACGCGGAACTCATGACCCGCCGCGTGTGGCCCGTCGCGGAGAACCGCGGGCAAGTCGCGTATCTGCGCATCGCGGACAACGCGACGGGCGGTCACATCAACGTGGACGACATCGTGGAATTGCCGGCCGCGGAGGGATCGGCGCCCGCTCTGCCGCCGCAGATCACTCTGCTCTCGCCTGTCGCCGGCGACGCGGTGGCGATCGCCCTGCCCGACACGATCCGGTGGTCGCTGCGCGACGCACCGCCCGCCACCACGGTCAGCGTCTACTTGTCGGTCGACGGCGGCCTGACGTATCCGCGCCTTCTCGGCACGGTCGCTGAACAGGAGTCCCTCTTCGAGTGGGTCGTCGACGAGCAGCCCACGACGCATGCGCGCATCCGTCTCCTCGTGCGCACGACGAAGGACGTCACCGCGTGCGACAGCAACGACGGTGACGTCGTGATCTCGAGCGTCTCCATCGGCAACGTGCGCACGACGAACGTGACGGACACCACCGCCACGATCTTCTGGACGACCGGCGTGCCGTCCGACGGAATCGTGGAGTTCGGCAAGACGCTCACGCCGGAGTTCTCGTTCGCGCAAGCGACCGGACCGTCGCGGGTGCACACCGTCGTCCTGCACGGCCTCACACCGGGGCAGACGTACTATTACCGGGTCATCTCGCAGGGAGAGATTCACGACAACTTCGGCGCGATGTACTCGTTCACGTCGGCGCAGAACACGGTGGGATCGCTCTACCGCGTGCTCGGCGCGGTGACGAACGACGAGGGGACGCCGCTCCCGGGCGTCGCGGTGCTCGTCACGCTGCGGCACGAAGGCGTTGCGTCGTTCCCTTTGCTCGGCCTCTCGACGGGCACGGGCTCCTGGAACGTGGACCTGCAGAAGGCGCGCGACCCGGCGACCGGACTGTTTCTCCCCGCGTATGCCGGTGACTCGCTGCGCATCGAGATGTACGCGTCGCCGCTGTTGCTCAACGTGCTCGACCCGGTGATCGTGACCGGGGTGACGCCCCAGCAGATCGGATCGTCCGCGCTCGTGACGGCCGTGCCGGAGACGAACGCGCACGCGAACGGCGCGCCGCGCGGCGTCACGCGCGTGTGGCCGATGCCCGCACGCCGCGCCGTCTCGCTCGCGCTGGACGTGCGGGGCGCGCAGGACGTCACCGTGCGCGTGATCGACGCGCGCGGTCGCGCGGTGCGCACGCTCGCGCCGCGTCCGCTCGCGAGCGGACCGCGCGTCGTCGTGTGGGACGGAAACGACGACGCCGGACGGCTCGTGCCGTCCGGCGTCTACACTGCGTTGCTCTCGAGCGCGCGTGCGGTCACGCATGCGCGCGTGCTGATCGCGCGCTAGCTAGAGTTTGCGCGCCACCTCGCGCGCCACGTCCATTGTCGACGCCGATCCGCCCATGTCGTACGTGCGCACCGAGCCCACGCGCATCACCGACTCCACCGCATCCTCCACGCGACGCGCGAGACGGCGTTCACCGAGCCAGTCCATCATCATGCTTACGCTGAGCAGCATCGCCATCGGGTTCATCTTGTTCTGTCCCGCGTGCTGCGGCGCCGAGCCGTGCACGGGTTCGAAGATGCCGTAGCTGTCGCCGATGTTGCCGCTCGGGGCCCAGCCCAATCCGCCGGTCATTTGCGCGCCCATGTCCGCGACGATGTCGCCGAAGAGGCTCTCCGCCACGATCACGTCGAAATGCAGCGGGTTCATGATGAGGCGCATGCAGGCCGCATCCACGTGCATTTCCTCGAACTCGATGGTTGGGTGCTGCGCCGCCACCTCGCGCGCGACGCGCGTCATGAGACCGCCCGTCTCGCGCAGCATGTTGGCTTTCTCCAGGAGCGTGACGCGCTTGCGATTGTGCTTCGCCGCGTACTCGAACGCGCGGGTGACGATGCGCCGCGCGCCGGCATCCGTGATGAGACGCACGCCCACGGCCATTGCGTCGCGTGGCGTCTCGTTGTAGCGGCGCGCGCGCGCGGAGTGTGCGCTCAGCGCGGTCCACAAGTCCTCCGGCACCGGCGAGAACTCGATCCCCGCGTACATGCCTTCCGTGTTCTCGCGGAAGACGACGATGTCGATCCCCTCGCGGTAGTTGAGCGGATTGCC
>CAZEPH010000410.1:0-2896 GCA_964514075.1 uncultured bacterium
CCGAAGACGTTCGCCGTGCACCATGCAGACGCGGTGGCTCTGACGGTCGCGCAACCGCTCGCGTTCCTGGAAACGGCACTCTCGCCGCTCACGCGTTCGCTCGCGGCGCTCGGCCGGGCCGCGACACGCGCCGTGCGTGCGGGCACTCACGCGGGGACGCGCGCGGAGGACCTTCTCGCGACGCTGGACGCCGGGCGCAAAGAAGGCGTGCTCGCGCACGATGAGCGGGCGCTCCTGGTCGGTGCGCTCGTGTCGGCGCACCGGACCGTAGCGGAGGTCATGCTCCCGTGGCCACGCGTCGTGACGGTGTCCGACACCGCCACCCTCGAGGATGCGCTGGAGACGATGCGCGTGCGACGCGTCACGCGCGCCCCGCTCGTGTCCGCAGACGGACGGGTGAACGGCATCCTGCGCGTGCAGGACGTGCTCGCCGCCGCGCTGGGCGGACGCGGCGCGCATTCGGCGCGCGAGGTTGTACGGCCCGCGTTCTACGTCTCGCGCGACACCACGTGGGGCGATGCTCTCCGCGCGATTCAACGCGACCGATCGTACGTTCTGCTCGTCGGCACGCCGGGCCGCCGCCCCGCCGGCCTCGTCGTGCTGCGCGACTTGGTCGCGGAGTTGGTCGACGCGGAGCACGGGGAGTCCGCGTGATCCCGCTCATTCTCTTCGGCCTTGCGGTTCTGGCGCTGTACGCGACAGCGGAGACCGCGCTCGTGTCCGCGGATCGCATTCGCTTGCACAAACGCGTCGAGCGCGGCGGTCGCGGAACGCTGTTCCTGCGTCGCGTGCTCCACGATCCGCGCACCGCCCTCTCGACGACGCTCGCCGCCATTGCGGGATGCACCGTGCTCGTCTCCGCGCTGGCCGAACTCGAAGCGCACCGTCGCGGCGAGCAGTACGAGTTGGTCGCCGAGGCGCTCATCACGCTGGCGATCCTCGTGGTCGGGGAGGTCATACCGAAGAGCGTCGGGCAAGCACTGGCGGACCGCCTGTATCCGGTCGTTGCGCCGTTCGTGTGGTGCACGAGCCTCCTCCTCTGGCCGGTGCTCAAGTTCGCGACGCTGGTTTCCGCTGGATTGCTCGCTCTGATCGGCATTCGCGAAACGGGACGACGCGGACTCCTCGCACGCGCCGATCTCGAGGTGCTGCTTCGCGAAGCCTCCACCGATGCGCCGCACGCGCACGGATCGTCCGTGATTCTCGGGCGCGTGCTCTCTTTCAGCGAAACGACCGTCGCCGAGCTCATGGTGCCGCGCACCGACATCGCCGCGGTGGATGCGGACGCGAGCGTGCACGAAGCGTTGCGTCTCGCGGCGGAGTCGCAACACAGCCGGCTCGTGGTGTACGACGGTCAGGTGGACGCCGTGCGCGGCGTTGTCCACGTGTTTGACCTGCTCGGGGGACGTAGTGCGACGGTGGGACCACTGGCCCGTCCGATCCCGATCTTCCCCGAGACCGTGTCCTCGCTGGATGCGCTTAATCGCCTGGCGGACGCATCTGAACAAATGGCGTTCGTCGCGGACGAATTCGGCGGGTGGGCGGGGCTCATCAGTACGGGCGACCTTCTGGAAGAGCTCACGGGGCGCGCTCCGGTGATGGAGCCGGGACGGGAGGCGCCGCGCATCCGCGTCGTCGGCGAACACCGCTGGCTCGTGCCGGGACGAACCCCGATCGACGATCTGTACATGATTCCGGGACTCGAAGTGCCGGCCGGGGTGTACGAGACCCTCGCCGGCTACCTCCTCCACCGCACCGGCACCATCCCCCAGGCCGGAACGAGTGTCCCACTCGGGCCCTGGCGTCTCACCGTCACGGACGCCACACCGCGATTCGTACGCACGGTGCGTGTGGAGCGCGTGGGAACCGACGGACGACCGGGGTGATTCCGGCCGCGATCCGCCGTATGATTGACCCTCGGATCACCTCTCGATCCGATCAGCGAACGAGGGACCACACCATGATGCGAGCGCTGCGTTCCGTTCTCGGCGCATTCGTTGCGATCGGGCTTGCGACGGCCGTCTGTTCGACGGCGGCGCATGCGCAGTACTTCGGCCGCAACAAAGTCCAATTCGACTCCTTCCACTTCGAGGTGCTCAAGACGCCGCACTTCGACGTGTACTTCTACGCCGAGGAACGCGAGGCCGCCGAGTTCGCCGCGGCCAGCGCGGAGCGCTGGTACGACACGCTCTCGCGCATGCTGCACCACACGTTCACGGACCGGCAGCCGCTCATCTTGTACGCGAGCCACCCCGCCTTCGAACAGACGAACGTGCTCTCGGGCGAGATTGGAGAAGGCACGGGCGGTGTGACGGAGAGCTTCAAGCGCCGCATCGTTCTGCCGCTCGCGGGATCGCTCGCGGAGACTGATCACGTGATCGGCCACGAGCTCACGCACGCGTTCCAGTACGACATGACGGGACAGGGACGCTCGTCCATCGGCGGATGGATCAACTCCGGCGCGGCGCGATTGCCGCTCTGGTTCATCGAAGGAATGGCGGAGTACTGCTCGCTCGGCGACGTGGATGCGCACACGGCGATGTGGATGCGCGATGCGGCGATTTCCGGAAAGCTGCCGACGATCCGCCAGTTGAACGACTCGCGGTATTTCCCGTACCGCTACGGGCAGGCGCTCTGGGCGTATATCGGCGGGCGATACGGGGAGGAGAGCGTTGGGCGCATCCTGCGCGCGGCGGGACGCTCGCGGAGCGCGGAGGACGCGATCCGCAACGTGCTCGGCATGTCGCCGGACACGCTGAGCATGGCCTGGCATCGCGCGATCCGCGAATGGGCCGAACCGGTGCGCGTGAGCGCGGTCAACGCCGACAGCGCAGCGACGACCTTGGCGGGCGCGCGGCAGCCGGGATCGCTCAACATCGGACCGGCCATCAGCCCG
>CAZEPH010000411.1:0-2877 GCA_964514075.1 uncultured bacterium
GATCGCCGCCGCCGCGCGCGAGCTGCGCGAGGGCCGGCTGGCGGATCAATTCGTGGTGGACGTTTTCCAGGCGGGCGCAGGGACGTCGTTCCACATGAACGTGAACGAGGTGATCGCCGCGCGCGCGACGGAGTTGCTCGGAGGCGACCGCCGCGCCGCGCAGAAACTCGTGCACGCGAACGATCACGTGAACTTTGGGCAGTCCACGAACGACGTGATCCCGACGGCGATGCGTCTCGCCGCGCTGCCGCTCACGCTGCGTCTCGCGGACGAAGTCGACGCCCTGGGCCGCGCCTTCGCGGCGAAGGCGCGCGAGTTCGACGGCATCGTCAAGTCGGGCCGCACGCACTTGCAGGATGCCGTTCCGATTCGTCTCGGGCAGGAGTTCGGCGGGTACGCGCTCGCGTTGCAACGCGCCGCGCAGGGCTTGCGCGAGTCCGCGAATTGGCTGCGCTACCTCGGCATCGGCGGGAGCGCGGCGGGGACGGGTCTCAATACGCATCCCGAGTACCGCAAGCGCGTCGTCGACCGCTTGAGCGAGATTCTCGACGAAGAACTGCGCCCGTCGCCGGACTTGTTCGAAGCGATGCAGTCGATGCAGCCGTTCACGCACGTGAGCGGCTCGATGCGCGCGGCGGCGATCGAGTTGATCCGCATCTCCAACGATCTGCGGCTGCTCGCGAGCGGACCGCGCACCGGCTTCGACGAGATTCGTCTGCCCGCGGTGCAGCCGGGATCGTCGATCATGCCGGGCAAGGTGAATCCCGTGATGGCCGAGTGCATGAACATGGTGTGCTTCCACGTGCTCGGCAACGACACGACGGTCGCGTACGCCGCGCAAGCCGGCCAGCTCGAACTCAACGTGATGATGCCGGTGATCGCGCACAACCTGCTCGGCGGATTGCACGTGCTCGCGAACACGGTCGCCCTTCTGCGCGAGCGCTGCGTGAAGGGCATCACGGCCAACGAAGACCGCTGCCGCATGTACGCTGATGCCACGATCGGCAACGCGACGATCCTGAACCAGGTGATCGGCTACGAACAGGCGGCGAAGGTGGCGAAGGACGCGATGTCTACGGGGCGCACGATGATCGAATCCGCGAAGACCGTCGGCGGACTCTCCGACGACGACGCACGCGCGATCTTCGATCCCGCAAAGCTCACGTCGCCCGGCATCCTCGACAAACGGCGTACCGAGGCGTAGCGCGCGCGGGACGCCCAGGCGCGCCCGCCCGCAGTGTCGCTACTGCAGTACGATGACGCGCCGGGTCGCGCGGTCGTTCCCCACGGTGATCTGCGCGAGATACACGCCAGACCGCGCGGCTGCACCGAGCGGGAGAGTCACCTCGCGGTCGCCCGCAGAGAGGGTGCCGAGCGCGTACTCTGCGCACAGCACTCCCGCGGGATCGAAGAGCCGCACGATCGGGGCCGCGGACGCGCCGAGGTGGAGCGCCAGACGCAGCGATCCCGCCACCGCATCGATGGACCGCACGCGGAACGATGACGCACTCGATGCGGGCGGTCGCGGGAGCGCGCTCGTCACCGAGTCGCCGAGGAAGAACGCCTTCACTGCGAGGTCGTACGCCCTCATTTGCGTGATCGCGGAGAGATTGTCGGTCGACTGCCCCACGACGATCGCGAGCACGATTTCCTGCACGTCGCCGGGCGCCATGTTGAACGGGCCGCTCGCGATCATCATGCGTTTATCGGCCGGCGGCGAATCGATCCAGCCTGTTCCAGTCACCGGATCGCCCGAGACCATGTAGGTCGTCTGCATGTTCGTGATGGGATCGATGATCGGCGTGCCGTCGGCGTTGAGTCCCCGCATGTAGTTGTAAGACTCGATGGGAGTCGACGGATCGGTCCCGTTGACGTATCGCGTGAACGCCGTCATGCCACGCAGATGCCCGTCCGCACCGACCGGGCCGCGCAGCACGTCGAATCCGACAGCCGGCGGCGTCGTGCCGTACTGCATGTCCGGTGCGCCGACGTTGTACGCGTATCCGAGGTTGTTGGACGCAGAGCACCCGGCTAGATCGTCATTCGCGCCGCCGACGTCCGGATCAGCCCACAAGCCGACGTATGCGTCCGTCAAAACGTTCGTTCCTTTGTTCGCAAGCGTGAAGCGTAGGAAAACCGTGTGCGCGAGCGCCTCGCCGGCGCTGTACGCATACGTGAGTTGCTGCACCTCGACGCCGAGCGGCAGCGAGTGGCCCGCGTCGTTCGTGTGCCGCGCGGGGTCCGCGTCGTTGTAGACCGACCAGAGCGTTTGATCGCCGAGCAGGAGCGGTTTCCCGAGCGAGTCGAGCGGCGCGCCCTGCAAGTGCGCGCTTCCCGAGAGCCAGCTCAGATAGTCCGCGGATGTGGAATCGCCGCGCGTGATGCGGTACGTGCGAAACTGCGGGCGGTCGGCGAGGAACGATCCGCCGGACATCGGCCCGGTGGTGTATTCCTGCGAATACTCCGCCACGGTGACGCGCGTCCCGCCATTCACCTGCGCGCCGAGCCACAAGCCCGATGCGAAGACCGCCGTCATCGTACTGCCCTTGGGGAAGATCAACCCGGGATTGCCCGTGGCGACGTCCCACGCCCACGTTCCGTAGTTCGTCGTGAACATGTCGATCGTGTTCGCGTCGATACGGTGCGTGTTGTCGAACGCGAGCGGTGTCGGCGTAACGTGCGCGGCCCAGCAGGCCGTCGGGAGAAGAACGAGCGCGAGCACAAGGGCTCGTCGAACAACGATCGCAAGCGGCATTTGCGCCTCCGGAGTGCCGCAGCGCGAGCTATCCGCGCGCGCGGCGCAATCCCAAGACAAAGAACACGACAGCGAGCACCAGCCAGACGGCTCGCTGCGACGAACGTGCAAAGGCGAGAGCG
>CAZEPH010000412.1:0-2874 GCA_964514075.1 uncultured bacterium
CCGCGGCGCCGTGTACCGAGGCATCGAACGCGACGCGCTCCGTCGTGTGGCAGTGCCCGCACGTTGCGGGAATCGCCGTGCGGTACACCGTGGCGCGCGGATCGCCGGCGCGGCGCACGTCGTGGCTCGTGTGGCAATCCGTGCAGATCGCGGCCTTCGGGTCGCGCGATCGTCCGTGCACGCTCTGGCGGTAGAGGGCGTACGCCTCGGGAATGGCGATCCTGCGCTTCGTCATGAGCTGGCGATCCGCGTGACACGTCGCGCACAGTTCCACGACCTTCGCGCGCGCGGTCGGTGCGCGTGCGTCGGCGTGCGCAAGAAGCGTGTGCGTGGGACCGTGGCACTTCGTGCATGCGCTCAGCGAATCCGGCAGCGCGTCGCGCCGCACGTGTGCGCTCGCGCGGAACTCGCGCACCGTCTGCGCATGGCACGCCGCGCACGATGCGAGCGTGAGAGTCCGCGGCGCGGCCACCGTGTGCGCGGTTCCGTGACACGCCGCGCAAGTGCGCACGCTGTGCGCCCCAGTGCGCAGCGCCGCGTTCTCGCGCGCGTGACACGTGACGCAGGCCACGGCACGCACGCGCGGCTCGTGGGGGATCTCGGAGATTCCGGGGTGGCACGTCACGCATGCGAGGCCCGCGTGCGCCGAGCGTGCCAGGACAGCGGTGTCGACGAATACGGAGGTGGGCGACGTGCCGGTGCTGCGCGTGAGGGTGGAGTCGGCATGGCACTGCATGCAGTCCGCGTCGGGGACAACCGCAGACGCCGCGCTCGCGAGGCTCCCGGCCACCGCGACCACGAGGCTGCACCGGACGATCCGCCTGCCAACTCGCTTCCACAACAGGCCCACGACGCCCCCCCACCAGATGAGCACAGTGCACCCGAAGCACCATATTCCTGTCACTGGGACAGATTGCTACTATTGCGCCAGTTGGGTCGAACCTATAGTGGAGCGCGTGGGAGAACTCGATCCCATGCCCGCAGAATCTGGAGGGAACCTGCAATGCGCGGTCACCTGCGTCTCGTCCTGTTCGCGGTTGTCGGCGCCGGAGTTCTGTGGTCCGCACAGGCCGGTGCGTTTCCCGATGTCGCGCGCGAAACGAAGGCCGCATGTATGGCGTGCCATGCGAACCCCGCCGGCGGTCCTGGACTCAATGACGCCGGCACCAAATGGAAGACCGACAAGACTGCCGTTGACGCGACCGTCGTGGGCGCGGATTACGTCGGCTCGACCAAGTGCAAGATCTGCCACATGAAGGAATACAACTCCTGGAAGGCAACACCACATGCCTCGTCGATGATCGCGCTCGAGTCAGGACCGGACAGCATCAAGGCGAAGATGGCCGCGGCGCTCAAGATCCAACTCAAGGGACCGGCGAAGGAAGAAGGCGCCTGCCTCACGTGCCACACGACCGCGTACATGCTCAAGGGCGGCTATCCCGCCGCGGACAGCGCAAAGACGGCGGCCGTGGCGACGGTCAGTTGTGAGTCGTGCCACGGACCGGGCAGCAAGCACGTCACCGCTCCAGCCGCGCAGAAGAAGGCGATGATCAGCCGACAAGTCACGGAAGCGATGTGCAAGCAGTGTCACACACCTGAGATGAGTCCGGCCTTCGTTTTCGCAGAGTACAAGGCGAAGGGGCTTCACGTGATGAAGGCACCGGCGGCTCCGAAGTAGCTCAGATCACACAGGGAGCGCACGTGCGACGCACGTGCGCTCGCGCTTGTTCCAGGAGGCTGTGTGAAGCGACGAGCGTTTCTGGACGCGATAATCAAGTTCTTCGGGACGGGTCTTGCGGGGATGGTCGTCTATCCCGTGATCCGATACGTCGTGCCGCCGCCGATCCCAGAGGCGGCCACCTCGCGCGTCATCGCGGCGAAGAAAGACGAAGTGAAGCCGGGGTCCTTCAAGACGTTCCCTTTCGGGAGCCAACCGGGCATCCTGATTCGATCGGCCGACGGATCGTACCGCGCATTCTCCGCCGTGTGCACGCACTTGGGATGCACCGTGCAGTACAAGGCCGGCGACAAGGTGATCTGGTGCGCCTGCCACGACGGCTTCTACGACCTCGAGGGCCGGAACGTCGCGGGCCCGCCGCCGACTCCCCTGGAGCGCTATGACGTCCACGTCGCCGGTGACGAGGTGGTCGTCGAAAAGGTGAAGCCCGCGTGATGCCGCGCCTCCAGGAGTGGATAAGCGATCGGCTCGGCCTCGAGACGTTTCGCACACTCGCGGAGCACAAGAAGGTCCCTCTCCATCGCCACACGTTCTGGTACTACTGGGGCGGGATGACGCTGTTCCTCTTCGCCATTCAGGTGTCCACCGGCATCCTGCTCCTCTTGTACTACCGCCCCAGCGCCGACGAGGCCTACGAGAGCGTGCGCTTCATCATGACGCGCGTCTCGTTCGGATGGCTCATTCGCTCCATTCACTCGTGGAGCGCGAATCTCATGGTCGGCGCCGCGATGGTGCACATGTTCAGCACGTTCCTGCTCAAGTCGTATCGCGCGCCGCGCGAGGTCACGTGGCTCTCTGGGATGGTGCTGCTCGGCCTCACGCTCGCCTTCGGATTCAGCGGGTATCTTCTCCCGTGGAATCAACTCGCGTTCTTCGCGACGAAGGTGGGCACGGACATCGTGGGCGACCTGCCGGTGATCGGTCAGGGCATGCTGCGCTTTCTGCGCGGCGGCGACATGATCACGGGTGGCACGTTGACCCGCTTCTTCGGATTCCACGTGGCGATCCTCCCCGCGATCGTGACCGTTCTCCTCGGCGTGCACTTGTACCTCGTGCAGCGGCACGGCATGAGTCTCCCGGCGTCGGTCGAGGCGCGAGGCGAGCGACCAAAGGAAATGGGGTTCATCCCGCACTTC
>CAZEPH010000413.1:0-2860 GCA_964514075.1 uncultured bacterium
GCACCGCACGCCACTCCTCCGGCAGCCCGCCGCCGCGCGGCGCGATCCCCAGGAGGAGCGTGTTCGCTCCCCGCGCCGCTGCCTCCTGCACGTGCGATACGATCGGAATGTCCCCGCCCACGCCGCACGCGGAGTGCGCGGTGCCACCGGCATGCGTGGAGTCCACCAGCGCGACGACGTCGTCGGGCCGAAAGCGCAGCACGCACACGGCGGTCTTGGATTCCAGCACGCCGAGCGATCCTTCCGTGAGGATCGCGAAGCGCGGCGCCGGAGGCAGGTGAATCGTGAGGTCGTGCGGCATCACGAGCCGAGCGCCGCGGCGACGTCCGCATCGACGGGCGCCACGCCGAGACCCGGTTCGTCGGGAAGCGCGATCGCACCGCGGTCCACGCGCATGCCGCGCATCGGGTCGTGCGCGAGGAGCGCGCTTCCGTCCAGATCCACCACGTCGACGAGCGCCGCCAGTTGCGCGGCCGTCGTCACGCCGACCGCGGTTTCGATCATGCACCCGATCATCACGCGCAGGCCGTGCGCGCGCGCCACGTGGATCGCGCGCCGCATCTCCGCGAGGCCGCCGCACTTCGCGAGTTTCAAGTTCACGCCGTCCACCGCACCGGCCAGACGCGGGATGTCCGAGGCGGTTTCCACGCTTTCATCCGCGAACACCGGCAAGGCGCCGCGCTCGCGTACGAAACGCAATCCGTCGATGTTCTCCGGCGGGACGGGCTGCTCGATCAACTCGACGCCGAGATCCGCGAGGGCTCGCGACTTCTCCACCGCCTCACGCGGCGTCCATCCGCAATTCGCATCCACGCGCAGGCGCTGCTGCGTGAGGCGGCGGATCTCTTGCACGACCTCGATGTCGCCCGTGAAGCCCATCTTGATCTTGAGCGTGCTCCACGCCGCGGCCTCGCGCACCTTCTGCGCCATCACGTCCGGCGTGTCGATGCCAATGGTGATCGACGTCTCCGGCAGCGGTAGACCGCGTAGGCCGAAGACGTCGCGCACGGGCGCGCCGAGCGCGCGGCCGAGCAGATCGTGCAACGCCCCGTCGATCGCCGCATGCGCCGCCGGATTGCGGCGGAGGCGCGCGCGGCACTCGCTGGTGAGCGATTCGAGTGCGAAGGGCGTCGCGTCCGCGCGCGCGAGGATCGGCGCGAGGGCCCGCAATGCGGCTTCGACCGTCGCCTGCGTCTCGCCGTAATAGGTCGACGACGCCGCCTCGCCGTATCCCACGTGTCCGCGCCATCGGAGGGCGATGAGCACGTTCTGAAACTCCCCCGTCCCCTGTCGGGCGATGCGGAACGGGTGGCGCGTGGTGAGGGAGACAGGCGCTACATGCACGTGAATGCCGTCCATGGAGCGGGACGGTGCCTCACGCACACGGGAGCGTCAAGCGTCGCGCCTTTCGGTGAGCGTTCCGATTCGAGTAGTGTGACCGCATGTCCGCGTGGTCCTTCTCTCATCCCTCCGTCCTGCGATGGACGTTCGACGGCGGCGACGGCATTGTCGCCGCCGTCAGCACGCGACGCGGCGGCGTGTCGCCTCCGCCGTACGATTCCCTCAATCTGGGTCGCTCCACCGGCGACGCCGAGGCGCACGTCGATGCCAACCGCGCGCGGTTCCTCCGCGCGCTCGGCGCACCGGAGGCGGCACTCGCACGCATCCACCAAGTGCACGGAGGCGACCTCCTCGCGGTGGACGGTGCATGGCGGGAGGACGGCGACCGCCCGCACGCGGACGGATTGATCACGCGCGAGCGTGGGCGCTTGCTCGTCGTCACGATCGCCGACTGCGTGCCCGTGTTCGTCGTGGACGCGACGACCGGGACGCTCGCGGTGGTGCACGCGGGATGGCGCGGCACGGTGGCCGGCATTGCCGCATCCGCCGTGCGCGCCGTCGCGGGCGCTGCCGGCGCGGAACCGCGGGCGCTCCGCGCCGCGATCGGTCCGTCGATCGGACCGTGCTGCTTCGAGGTGGGAGACGACGTCGCCGCGCACTTCCCTCACGCGACGCGCCGGCCGGCCCGCGCGCCGCGCGCGCACGTCGACCTGTGGAAGGCGAACGCCGATCAACTCGCGCACGAAGGAATACCCCGCGACGCCGTGGACGTCGCGGGGCTGTGTACCTCGTGCACATCGGATGTGTTCTTCTCGCACCGCCGCGACCATGGACGCACCGGGCGCATGATCGCGGTGCTTGGGCGCCTCTAGGCTGTCACCAGGCGCTCCTGCGACGCGCGTTCCGCGGCGAGTGCCACCGTGCGTGCGTGAATCTCGATGGTGTCGTCGGGGTTCTGTGCCTCGCCCCCGCCGAGGCTGATCACGAGCGGAATGCCTGCCGCACGCACGGTCTCGATCACGTACCGATCGCGCTCTGCGATCTCGTCGCGCGTGAGGCCGAGACCACCTGAGTAGTCCTTCACGTACACGTCCGCACCGGCCACGTAGAACACGATGCTCGGTTGCGCCGCCTCGAGCAGGCGCGGCAGGTGCGTTCGAAGAGCGTGCATGTACTCCGTCGCGCCGGTTCCTTCATAGAGCGCCACATCACAGTCGGAGTGCTGCTTGGTGTACGGGTAGTTGTTCTCCTGGTGCACGGAGAACGTCGTCACGAGCGGCTCGTTCGCGAAGATGTGCGCGGTGCCGTTCGCTTGGTGCACGTCGCAGTTCACGAGCAGCGCACGCTGGATCGCCCCGTCCGCCATTAGACGGCACGTGGCGACGGCGGTGTCGTTCACCAGACAAAAGAACTCGCCGTGCTCCGCGAACGCGTGACCGAAGCCGCCGCCCACGTGCACGCTGAGTCCGGTGTCCAGAGCCCGCCGTGCGGCGACAATGGTGCCTTCTGCGGCCCGCCA
>CAZEPH010000414.1:0-2857 GCA_964514075.1 uncultured bacterium
TCAAGAGCGGCAAGAAGGTCTTCGGCGCCGGTCCGGGCAACCCGCCGGTCGTCGTGGACGAGAGCGCCGATTTGGAGAAGGCCGGACGCGACATCGTGGCGGGCGCGTCCTTCGATAACAACATCATCTGTACGGACGAGAAGGAAGTCTTCGTGGTCGACGGCGCCGCACAGGCGCTCACGGCGTCGATGCGCGCACACGGCGCGTACGAACTGAGCGGTCCCGTCGTCGGGAAACTGCGCGAGTTGATCCTCGCGAAAGAGGGCGGGCCGCGCGAGCACGCGGAGGTGAAGCGCGAGTGGGTGGGGCAGGATGCGGCGAAGATCCTGGCCGCACTCGGCGTGCAGGCGCCGCCGTCCACGCGGCTGATCATCGTGGACACGCCGGTGGATCACCCGTTCGTGTGGACCGAACTGCTCATGCCCGTTCTTGCGATCGCGCGCGTGCGGAACGTCGACGAGGGCATCGACCTCGCCGTGCAGGCCGAGCATGGGTATCGCCACACCGCGAGCATGTGGTCGCGCAACATCGAGAAGCTCTCGGCCATGGCGCGCGCGATCGACTGCTCGATCTTCGTGAAGAATGGGCCGAACTACGCCGGTCTCGGATTCGGCGGCGAGGGCTTCACGAGCTTCTCCATCGCCGGACGCACCGGCGAGGGCATGACTACCGCTCGCACGTTCACGCGCCGCCGCCGGTGCGTGCTCGTCGAC
The DNA here is from genome assembly GCA_964514075.1 of uncultured bacterium. Taxonomy (GTDB): domain Bacteria; phylum Eisenbacteria; class RBG-16-71-46; order CAZEPH01; family CAZEPH01; genus CAZEPH01. The sequence continues at coordinate 714 of CAZEPH010000414.1, forward strand.
TACTTCCGGATCGTGTGACGATGGCCGCTGCGACCTATCAGCCGTTCGCCGGCGTGCGAGAGACGGATTCGCCCGTGGAAGCCATCGGGCTCGTGGAGTTGAGCTCGATCGCGCGCGGCATCCTCGCCGCAGACGAGATGATGAAGACCGCGCCCGTCGCGCTGACCGATTCCGCGCGCCTGTCGACGGGGAAGTACATGGTGCTCGTCGCGGGCGAGGTCGCCGCGGTGGAAGCGAGCGTGAAGAAAGGCCTCGAGGTCGGAGAGGACCGCGTCGTCGACCACCTGTTCATCGCGTCGCTGCACGCGCAGGTGTTCCCGGCGCTGCGCGGCCGGCGTGACGTACCGCACGTGGATGCGCTCGGGGTCATCGAAACGTCCTCGGTCGCCGCGGCGGTGCGGGCTGCGGATGCGGCGGCCAAGGCCGCCGACGTCCAGTTGATCGACGTGCACCTTGCGATGGCCATCGGCGGCAAAGGTGTGGTCACGTTGGCGGGGACGGTCGCCAACGCCACCGCCGCGGTGGAAGCGGGCGCTGCCGCGGCGCAGGCAAGCGGCGCGCTCCTCGACACGGTCGTGATCGCGCACCCGCACGTCACGACCGAGCAGACGCAGACGTAGTCATGCATCTCGCGAAGGTCATCGGGACGATCGTTGCGACGCAGAAGTGGGCGGGACTCGACGGACAGCGGCTCGTGCTGCTGCAACCGTACGGCATCGACGGTCACCCGACGGGCAAGACCCTGGTCGCGGTCGATCTGATCTCCGCCGCGCCGGGACAGATGGCGTACTACGTGCGCGGACGCGAAGCGGCGAACGCGATGCGCGACGCCTTCAATCCCGTGGATGCCGCGCTCCTCGGCATCGTCGATGCGGTGGAGAGCGCGATACTCGGATCGATGGACTACCGCTTCCGGCGCGACCCGCATGCGGAGAGCGCCTCGTGATCCTCGGACGCGTAGTCGGCGACGTCGTGTCGGTGGCAAAGCACCCGCACGCGGAGGGACGAAAGATGCAACTCGTGCAGCCCATCACGCCCGGCGGCGGGGATCGCGGACAACCCGTGATCGCGCTGGACACCGTGAGCGCCGCGGAAGGGGACACCGTGATCATGCTGGACGAGGGGAATGGCGCCGCACAGGTCCTCGAGCGCGAGCGCGGAGCGATTCGCTCCGTGATCGTGGGCGTGGTGGACCGCGTGGATCTGGGAACGTAGGGCGCGATGGCGCGATCGACCGCTCGCACGGGGTGTTTGGTTCTCGTCGGCCTGCTCGTTCTGTTCGCCGTGTTCGCGGTGCTGGCGCCGGAATCGGGGCGCTTCTCGTTGGGACGGCGCGTGGCCATCGTGCCCGTGGTCGGCGAGATCCGCGACGCCAGCCGCGTGGTCGACGACATCGAGCATTTCGTCGACGACCCAACGGCCGCAGCGATCGTGCTGCGCGTCGATACGCCGGGCGGCGCGGTGGGCGCCTCGCAGGAGATGTACGCGGCCGTGCAGCGCGCGCGCTCCGAAAGCGACAAGCCGATCGTCGTGTCGATGGGGGATGTGGCCGCCTCGGGCGGGTACTACCTGGCATGCGCCGCGGACTCCGTGTTCGCGAATCCCGGCACGCTCACGGGTTCGATCGGCGTCATCATGGAGATACCGGACGTGAGCGGCGCGATGGGCAAGGTCGGCGTCCGCATGCAGGTGATCAAGTCCGGCCAGCTGAAGGACATCGGGTCGCCGTACCGCACGATGACGCCCGAGGAGCGGGCCGCGCTGCAATCGGTGATCGACGACACCTACGAGCAGTTCGTGGACGCCGTGGCGGAGGGACGCGGTCTCTCGCGCGAGAAGGTCCTTGCGCTCGCGACGGGCAACGTGATGACGGGACGGCAGGCGAAGGCCGCCGGTCTCGTGGATCAACTCGGCGACCTAGAAGACGCCGTGCGCGCCGCCGGGGCGATGGCGGGTATCAGCGGAACGCCGAGTACGACGCAACGATCGCATCGCCGCTGGTGGTGGGATCGGTTCGATGAGAAGTGGGCGGGAGCGGAACGGGCGTTGTCGGCCGGGCCGCGTCTCCTGTACCGTCTCCCGTAACGCAAACAATCGAAGGAGAACGAATGGGTAGCGGAAAGAAGCGGAAGCGGAAGAAGATC
>CAZEPH010000415.1:0-2856 GCA_964514075.1 uncultured bacterium
ACGAGAGGGCGGGCGCGGCGGTGGCGGTGGGGTTCTGAGCAGGTGGGTGTGTGGCCGCGATTCCACCCGTTACGGGTGGAAGAGCAGCCAGTGAAACGGCCGGCCCTCACTGCGAGGACCGGCCGCCGCCACGGGGAGAACGTCGTCGCGCGGACTACACGGCCTGCATCAGATCCTGCATCATCTGGTTCGCGACCTCGATCAACCGCGCCGCCGCCGAGTACGCCTGCTGCTGCGTGATCAGCGTGGTCATCTCCTCGTCGATCGAGACGCCGCTCACGCTCAAACGTTGTTCGTCCGCCGAGGCGACGAGCGTTTCCGCGCTGGACGCATCCTGTACGGCGCTCTGCACGTCGAGACCGAGCGCCGTGGTGAAGTCGATGTAGAACTCGCCGAGCGTTGCGTCGCCGAGCGTCGCGAGCCGTTCATTCGCCAGCCCGGAAATCTGCAGAGCGATCGCGCCGTCGCCGGACGCCGCCGTCCCGCCCGCGGCGATGTTGCTCGGGGTCGCACGCACGGACGTCGACAGCGAGATGCTCCGCGCCGTCACGCCGGCGGGATCGAAGAAGTCCACGTTCGTTTCGCCGTTCGCGGTGTAACCGCTGCGGTGAATGCTGTTCACCTGCGACACGACCTGCCCCGCAAACGTGTCGAGCGACTGCTGCACCTCCGGCAGGTGCACGTTCACGAGATCCAGTAGTGCGCTCAGGCTGCCGGACGATGGAGAGAACGACGCGCTCCCGCCGTTGGCGTTCAGCGTCGCGATGCCGTTCGTCCCGACGTTCACGCTGAGCGTCGCAGCCTCGCCGTTCTGCACGAGCACGGCGTCGCCGGAGAGCACGCTCAACGTGCCGTCACTCTGCGGCAGCACGCGCACGTCGAGACGCTGCGAGAGCTGATCGATCAACTGATCGCGTTGGTCCTGCAGGTCCGGCGCCGTGTGGTCCGGCCCGCCCGCCGAGAGAATCTGTGTGTTGAGATCCGCGACGCGCTGGAGGAGACCGTTCACTTCCTGCGTCTGCTGCCGCATGCGGGTGAGCGCATCGCTGTTCGCCTGGCGCACGTCGCTGTCGAGGCGGTGCACGAGATCCGTGAAGCGCGTCGCCGCGCTCACCACGAGCGAGCGATTGGGTCCGCTCGTCGGATCGTTGGCGAGATCGTTGAACGCGCTGAAGAGCGAGTCCAGCGCGGACGCCACGCCGTCGTCCGACGGCTCGTTGATCGACGCCTCGATCTGCCCGAGCATGTCCTGCATGGTGGACGAGCGTCCGAGGAGCCCGTTGTGGTTGCGGAACACGTGATCGAAGAACGGATCGCGCGCCCGCTCGATGCCGACATCGAACACGCCGCGCCCGATCGTGCCGTACGGCAGGTACGACGGCGTGGCGGCCTCGAGGCGCAAGCGTTGCCGGCTGTAGCCGGGCGTCTCCGCGTTCGCGATATTGTGTGCGGTCACGGTCATCGCACGCTGTTGCGTGAGAAGCGCGGTCCGCGCGATCGAGAGCAGGCTGATGAGTGACATGGCTAGGCGACCCGATTGAGCAGCACACTCGCTCCGGACGAGTGTGTCTGCGACGATTCCGGCGCGTGGTACACGTCGGGAGATCCGGCCGCGCTCGCGAAAAGGTGTTGCAAGAACACCTCCCCGTCGCTCACGACCTTCTCGAGAATACGGTGATTGAGCGCGACGTCCTGCGCCGCAACGTGGGCGGCGCGCCGCAGGTCCGCGCGGACGAGCGCGAAGTCGTCGCTCATCTGATCGGGGAAGCACGCCTCCACGTCGTCGAGCGTCGATTGTGCGTTGCCCGTGAGTACGTCGATGATGTGCGTCCGCTCGCGGCGGCCCTCGGCGAGCGCGGCGAGCAACCGGCCGACATCGCCGATCGTCGCCTGCACGAGTGTCGTGTCGTTTACCGCCACGGCCGCACGCTGCCGGTGAATGGCGTCGGTGAGTTCGCGCAGCACCGACACTTCCCCGCGCAACGCGTCGGTGAGAGCGGCGAGTGCGTCCGTCTGTGTGAGTGTCATTCGCGTGCGTCCTGTGTGGGCGTCGTGTCCGGATCGAGCCGGCGACTCAGTTGCCGGTAGAGCGCGTCGCCGATGCTGCGCGTCATGCTCTCCGCGGCGGACTGCGAGAGTTTCTCGTCGAGCATCGCGGTGAACATGTCCTCCCCCGGCGATGCGTCCTCGACGAGTCCACCGAGTTGTGTGGACTGGCGCATCACCTGAAAGAGCTGGTTCAGGAAGAGCGCTTCCATCTGCTGCGACAGGCGCCGGAGCTCGGCGCGGTCGTCACGCGGCGGTGCGGCCTGCGCGAGGCGCGTGATGTCGTTCATCGCACGGACACCCGCGCGGAGAGCGCGCCGGCCGCGTGCAGCGCTTCGAAGATCGCGGCAATCTCGTCGGGGCGCGCACGCGCGGCGTGCAGCCCCGCGGCGACGTCTTGCACCGATGCCGACGGGTCCAGTCGCACGAGTCCGTCGACCGCGGCGCCGCCGCCGCGTGCTCCGCCGATCTGCAGCGTGATGCCGTGGTGACTCACGACCGCGGCGCCGATGGTGATGTCGCCGCCCGCGACGACCGTTCCGTTGCGTCCGTCCACGATGATGCGCGACGGGCCGCGCGGGTCGAGCGTGAGCGTGTCGATCGCCGCGAAGAATCCACTCATAGTGTCGGACGGCTGCAGGCGCGGCGTGAGCGTCACGGCGCCCGGATCGTCCACCGAGGCGGTGCTGTCGCCGAACGTCGCATTGATGGTACGCGCGATGAGCGCGGCGACGCCCAGATCGGCTTCGCGCAAGAGGAGGCGCGACGCGGTGACGACCGCGGGCGGGTCCACTTCGAGCAATCCGCCCT
>CAZEPH010000416.1:0-2851 GCA_964514075.1 uncultured bacterium
CGAGCCGCTCCAGCACGGGCCGCAGAACGGCCGCCCGTGTCTCCAGCGGCAGATGCGCCCTGGGCGGCAGGTCCAGATTCTCGATGTTGAAGGTCGCGAGGCGCATGGCGGGTTGTGCCTTTCTCACCGCCCCGGCACGAGCACGGCGGCGCCCGTCAGCTCGCCGGAGCGCAGCCGCGCCAGCGCCTCGTTGGCCTCGCTGAGGCCCATCTCGACCACGGTGGTACGAACCGGAATGGCCGGTGCCAGGGCCAGGAGCTCGCGCGCGTCCTCGCGCGTGAGGTTCGCCACCGATCGCACGACGCGCTCGCCCCACAGGATCTCGTACGGAAACGCCGGAATCTCGCTCATATGAATGCCGCCGAGCACCACCGTGCCGTAGTTCGCGACCGGCACACGCGTCCCGCGCGCGAGTCGCAGGACGCCGGCGGGACGATTGGCCCTGGCCGGCGCCCGGCCGATGCGGCAGACTGCCCGGCCATGCTCGAATGGTCATCTGCGGAGTTCGACGAGGCGCTGGAGGCGACGAGTGCCGCGCTGCGGGAGTTCGTCCTCGCGAGCCAGCGTGGCGAGGGACGCCCGGTCACGATGCGCCCGCTGGCGGACGTGACGCGCGATTTGTCGCTGGAAGAGTGGCTCGGGCGCGGAGGGATGCGCGCGGACGATTTCGCCGCGTTTCTCGCACGGTTCTTGGACGTGGCCACGCGGCTCCATCACCCGCGCTATCTCGCGCATCAGGTCGCCGCGCCGGACGTGCCGTCGGTGCTCGCCGATCTCGTGCACGCGTGCATCAACAACAGCATGGCCGTCTACGAGATGGGACCGGGAGGAACGGCCGTCGAACTCGCCGTCGTGCGGTGGATGTTGCGCCGCGTCGGGTGGGACGCGCCCGCGTCGTCCGGCGTGCTGACGCACGGCGGATCCCTCGCGAACCTTACGGCGCTGCTCGCCGCGCGCGCGCGCAGCGCGCCCGATGCGTGGGAGGAGGGAACGCCCCGCGATCTCGTGGTCCTCGCGCCGCCGATCGCGCACTACTCGGTCGTGCGCTCGGTGGCGATGCTCGGTCTCGGCGCGCGCGCCGTGCGCGCGTTGCCGGTCGATGCGTTCGGCCGCATCGATGTGGCGCGCGTGGGAGAGTGCATCGACGCCCAGCGTGCGAGCGGCCGACGGGTGATGGCGGTCGTCGCCAACGCGTGCAGTACGGGGACGGGATTGCACGACGACCTGCGCTCGATCGCACGCTCGTGTCGCGACCGCGGCGTGTGGTTGCACGTCGACGGCGCCCACGGGGCGTCCGCGCTCGTCTCACCGCGGCTGCGCGAGCGTCTCGCTGGTCTCGACGCCGCCGACTCCGTCGTGTGGGACGCCCACAAGATGTTGCGGACCTCGAGTCTGTGCGCCGCCGTGCTCGTCCGCCGCGCCGAGGACTTGGCATGCGCGTTCCATCAAAACGCCACGTACCTTTTCGATGCCGAGCGCGCGCACGGCGTGGACATCGCCACGTATTCGATCGAGTGCACAAAGGCGACGTTGGGACTCAAACTGTTTCTCAACATCGCATGGCGCGGGGCAGACGGGCTTGCGTCGTACGTCGAGCGCCAGTACGACCTCACGCGCGAGTTCTACGACGTGCTGCGTGAGCGTCCCGGCTTCGAGTGTCCCTACGAGCCCGAAACCAACATCCTCTGCTTTCGGTACGGAGACGACGATGCACTCCAGGACCGCATTCGCCGCAGATTGCTCGAAGATGGAGCGTTCCATCTCAGCGCGACGCATATCGGCGAACGCCGCTACTTGCGCATCGTGGTCATGACGCCGGCGACTTCACGCGGCACCGCGGAGGCTCTGGCTGAGGCCGTCGCCGCCGCCGCGCGAGTGCGATAGTGACTCGACGCAACGGAACGATCGCCTCGGCGATCTAGACGGCGACGGTGTCGAAGACGGCGAGGATCTCGTACTCCGTCGTGCGCTGCGCCGGCACGAACCCGGCCTCGCGAATGAGCGCCTTCACTTCCTCGACGCTCGTCTCCACCGTGTGCTTCGCGGCGTGGAGAACGTTCTCTTCGATCAACGTGCCGCCGAAATCGTCCGCGCCGAAATGCAAACCCACCTGCCCGGCCTTCTTGCCCTCGCCGAACCACGACGCTTGAATGTGCTCGAAGTTATCCAGGACGAGCCGCGACACCGCCAGCACGCGGCAGTATCGCGCACCGCCCGTCGTGTGCGGGATCACCCGCTCAAGCACGGTGTTCCCCGGCTTGAAACTCCACGGAATGAACGCGGTGAATCCGTGCGTCTCGTCCTGCAGATCGCGCAATTGCAGCAGGTGATCCACGATCTCTTCGTCCGTCTCGACGTGGCCGTACATGAGCGTGGCCGTCGTTCGCATGCCCGCGCGGTGCGCTTCGCGCATCACGTCGAGCCACTGTGCGGACGTCACCTTGAGGCGCGAGATCTTCTTCTTCACGCGGTCGCTCAGTACTTCCGCGCCGCCGCCGGGCATTGTGCGTTGCCCCGCGTCGCGGAGCGCGCGGATCACCTCGGGCATCGGGAGGCCGCTCACCTCCACCATCTGCCACACTTCGCTGGGCGAGTAGAAGTGCGGTGTCACGTGCGGCCATCGCTCACACACCATGCGCACGAAGTCGAGATAGAACGAGAACGGAATCTCGGGGTTGTGGCCGCCTTGGCAGAGAACGGTCGTCGCGCCGAGGTCCACCGCGGTTTGGATGCGCGCGGCGAGTTCATCGAGCGATTGCCAGTAGCCTTCCTTCGTGTCGCCCGGCTCGCGATAGAACGCACAGAACAAACACCGCGTAGTGCAGATGTTCGTGTAGTTGCAGTTCGTGTC
>CAZEPH010000417.1:0-2832 GCA_964514075.1 uncultured bacterium
ATCTCGCGCCGCACGATGTTACGCTCTGGACCGGCCTCGCGGTCGTTCTGCAACGGCAGCGCAACTTCGACGCAGGGCTCGAGGCAATCGCACGGGCGAGCGCGCTCGCGCCGGACGAGCCGAGCGTCCGGCGCGTGCACGCCGCGCTCCTGGCACGCGCCGGCCGCGGCGACACCGCGCGCGCCATCCTGCGCGGCGTGCTGGATCGCGACCCGCGTGACGCCGCCGCCTGGTACGAACTCGCGTACGCCCTCGACAGCGACCACCTCGCGTGCGACGCCGAAGAGGCCTACACGCGGGCGATCGAGCACGACCCGGCGCACGCGGAAGCGCTCGTCTGCCTCGCCAACCTGTACGCGGGCGCGTCGCGCGGCCAGTGCCGCAAGTGCGACGAGGTGTATGCGCGGTCGCCGCACCTTCTCGACATGGAACGGGCGGAGGACGTGCTCGTGCGCTGTTTTCGAGCGGATCGCGGGCGGAACGACTGGGCCACACGCTCCGCTCGCGACATCGCGGTGCGTCTCCCCCGGCGCGACCGCGTCATGGCCGCTCTCGTGGACCTCACCACGGGGGCGGAGAAAACGCCGGCCGTTCTTCGCCTCGACGCCGTGCTGGCGCGCCTGCGCCTTCTGAGCGGCTGACGCCGCGAAGAATTCCTGTCTCCGACCGGTCGCGAATCCTTCTCTTGTGAACGACGGCACAGGTGCTCCCCGCACTCGGCCACACAGGCAGGAGGTCACCGATGTATCGCATCCTTCACCACGCCGCGCGGGCGGCGGTCCTGGCAGTGCTACTCGCGAGCGGGGCGGCACAGGCGGAAACGCACGTGGATCGCGCCACACGTGAGGTGCTCGTGCGCTTCCGACCCGGCACCAGCGTGTTCGAACGCGCGCGGGTGGCGGCCTTGCAGCGCGGCGCACTCGACCGCACGCACGCTGCGCTCGACTTCTCCACGATCCGCCTTCCGGACGACGCCTCGCGCGACGCGGCGGTGTCCTTCTTTCGCACGCATCGTAGCGTCGTGTGGGCCGAGCCGAACGGCACCTACTCCGCAACCGCAGGCTGCACGAATTGCCCGCAGGACCCCTACCTCCTTCCGCTCGGCGAAGCGCTCCCTGCCGGCGAGAATCAGTGGGGCGTTTTCACGTCGGGCGTGCCGTGGTTGTGGCGCACCGGCGGCGGCGGCGATGCGTCCACGATCATCGCCATCGTCGACACGGGCATCGACGACTTCGCCGCGCCGCATCCCGATCTCGCGAGCAACGTCGTTGCGACGGGGCACGACTACGTCGACGACGACGCCGTCCCCACGGACGCGGGTTCGGGTGCGGCGCTCTACGGGCACGGCACGCACGTCGCGGGCATCGCGGCCGCGGCGACGAACGCGTCGGGCATCGCGGGCGTCGCGTACGACTCGCGCCTCATGGTTGTGCGCGTGCTCGACTGCACGGCCGGTTCCACGTGTCCCGGCACGTACGAAGACATCGCGAGCGGCATCACGTTCGCCGCGGACAACGGGGCCGACGTCATCAACCTGAGTCTCGCCGGCACGGCGCCGTCGAACACGGTGCGCAGCGCCGTGCAGTACGCGATCGGCAAGGGCGCAATCGTCGTCGCCGCTTCCGGCAACGACACCGCGGACTCCGTGAGCTATCCGGCCCGATACGATGAGGTGATCGCCGTGGGCGCGGTCGACGCGACGAATCACGTCGCCTCGTTTTCGAACTACGGGCCGCAGTTGGATGTGGTCGCGCCTGGCGTGGACGTGTGGAGCGCGAAGGCGGGCGGCACGTACATGAAAGCCTCCGGCACCTCGCAGGCCGCGCCGTTCGTCTCGGGCGTATGCGCCGTTGTGAGCGCGCGCAATCCGGCGATCACCCAGCGCGAGATGGAGACGTATCTCACGCGCCTCGCCGCAACGCTCGCCGGCGCGGACGCCGCCAAAGACGGCGCCGGGCGCGTCGCGTTCCCGTTGCTGCAAGACTGGAGCGATCTCGCTCCGCCGTACGCCGAGGCGAGTCACGCGAACTTCCTCTGGGAATGGCTCGGTCGCGACGCGAGCGCCGAGCAGTCCATCGCCGATCCGCTCGACGCGGACTTCCGGCCGAACATCGGGGCACCGCATCACGCCGACGCATACGACGACGGCGTGTTCCCCGCGTCTCTCTTTAGGCTTCCGCTGCTCCCCGCACACATCGGCGGCTCGCCGCCGCTCGACTTCCCGCTCAGCGTGTCGCACTACAACGGCCCGCGCTATGGTGCGCTCCCCGCACAGCAACTGCACCTCGATGCGTGGTTCGACTGGGACGGCGACGGCGCGTTCGAGGAGGGCGCGGCCGGAGAGCACGCCGTCGTGGATCATCTGGAGAACCCCGGCACATGGGGAGCCAACTCCGTGATGCGGTCGATCGCCACGCCGCCGGCGGACGAGCACATTTGGGGGAACCCGCTGCGCGTGCGCACACGTCTCGCGTATGGCGTGAGCGCGAGCAGCGCCAGCGGCGCGGCGTCCTACGGTGAAGTGGAAGACCACACGCTCGTGAACTTCGTCGAGGACTTCGACACGTCCCACCGTGTGCACACGACGGGGCAGTACATGACGCTCGACGGCTGGAGCATCGCGCCGGATCCCACGCCGCCGTGCGCGCACCACGGCGCGTGGGAGTTCGCGCGCACGAATCACCCCGGCGGCGGCCCGCCATGCAACGGCGTCATCGAGCGGCGGAACATCCTCGCCACGCCGGTGATGGACTGGTCGGAGTACACGGCCGCTCTCGTGCGCTTCTGGTATTGCCACCAGATGCAGGGCTGCAGTCCGGCCGGCGACATGTG
>CAZEPH010000418.1:0-2828 GCA_964514075.1 uncultured bacterium
GCAGCGATACAGCCAGTACGCCACGCCTGCCAGTCCGACGAGTGCGATCGCGTCGATGGGTCTCATGAGGCTCCGTGGGTCAGCATGTCACGCGGTGCGCGTGCCGTCCAGCGCGCGCCGGCTGTCGTACGCGCGGAAGAGCCGCGGGAGAACGGTCGCGAGTGCGATCAGTCCGAGACTCCACCACTGAGCCGCGGTTAGTCCGAGACCGACGGTCGGGTTCCGCCGCCAGAACTCGACGACGAACCGCTCAGCCGCGCTCGCGGCCAGGAAAAGGCCGAAGATGTCGCCGTCGCCGTGCGGCCGCTTCCGCAGCGCGAGTAACAGAAGGAGAATCGGCAGGCAGAGCACAACGTCGTAGAGCGGAGTGGGGTGGACGCGCTCGATCGTGGGCACGGTGCCATGCGGATACGCCATCGCCCAAGGTACGGAGGACGGCCGCCCGTAATCCCCGTCGCCGGAGAGCTGGCACCCGATGCGCCCCAGGATGTACCCCGCCAGGATGCCCGGCCCCGCCGCATCCGCGCTCACTGCAAAGGAGGCGCGATGCACCACGAGAACGATCGACACGGCGATCGCTCCTCCCACGAGCCCGCCGTAGTACGTCAGGCCGCCGCTGGCCAGGATCATGTGGACGGGATCGCGCAGGAGTTCGTCCAGATGCTCGACCGCGTAGTACAGCCGTGCCCCGGCGATGCCGCCGACGAGGGCCGCGAGGAACATCGAACTCGCGATGTCCGCATCGTAGCCGCGGCGCGTGAGGTAGCGCTGCGTGATCGCATACGCCGCGATGAACCCCAGGGCCACCATCACGCCGAAGCTGTAGACGGTGATCGGCCCGAGACGGATCAGAACGGGATGCACGCCGCGCCCTAGACCGCGACGGACGCGAGGGCGGCCGTATCCACGTCCGCCACGATGTCGCCGACCACGAGGTCTCGGTAGTTGCGCACGTGGGGAGTGCGAAAGTCGGGCATGGTGTCTGCGTCGGACGCGCTCAGCACGCCGAGAGCGATCAATACGCCGATCACCGCCGGCGGGAGGGCGCGAAACGCCCCGTCCTCCACCTTCCACGCGAGCCCCACGCCGCGATCCACCAGCCCGACGGCGTACACGCCTTCGGCGCCGACCTTCGCGACCACGCGCCCGCCTGCGGCGCGCATGAGGGCCGTGTCGAAGCGGTTCTCGCCGGCAATCATCTCCGGGTGTGCAAGCATCGCGCTGCGAATGCGCCGCGCGACCGGATCCACTGTGGGCGACGCGAACCGTGCCCACGCGTGTGCCATCGATCTGAGTGGCAAGCGAAGCGTGGGGGCGCTACACCCGTCGATCCCCATGTCGGGAGTGCTCCCGTTCACGCCGGTCCACTCCCGCACATTCGCGAGGATCATCGACTGGGCGGGGTGCTCCGGGTTCAAGTAATCCGCGGGTGAATGACCGTGCGACACGGCCAGCGCGAGAAAACCCGCGTGCTTGCCGGAGCAATTGTTGTACAGCGCGGTCTTATCCGCGCCGGCATGCACCGCGTCCTTGCTCGCCGTGTCACGCGGCGGTTGATACCCGCACGCCAGCGCGCGGTGATCCAGCCCTACCTTCGCGAGGATGCCCGACGCGATCTCCAGGTGGCGCGCACCGCCGACGTGACTCCCGCACGTGATCGCGATCTCTTCGTCGGTGAGCTGGAGCGTCTCCGCGCGCGTGGCCACGAGCGGCATCGCCTGAAACGGCTTCGCCGACGACCGGAAGAACGCGGGTAGCTGCGCGTTCCCGCACGCGGTGGCTGCAGCGCCGTCCTCCCGCACGACGGCGAGGTGCACGCGGTGCGCGCTCTCGTTCACCCCGGCACGGCGCACGTGCACGACGATCGGTTCGCTCACCTTACGTTTGCTCGGTGTCGATCTGCGCGCGCTGGAGCTTGCCGCTGTAGTCGACGTACACCGACTTCCATTCGGTGAAGATGTCGAGCGCGGTGGTGCCCGCTTCGCGGTGGCCGTTGCCGGTTTCCTTGACGCCGCCGAACGGCAGTTGCACCTCGGCGCCGATGGTGGGGCCGTTGACGTACGTAATGCCCGCTTCGATGTCGCGGATTGCGCGCATCGCGACGTTCACGTCGCGTGTGTAAATGGAGCTCGAGAGCCCGTAGCGCGTGTCGTTCAGCACCGCGATCGCGTCGTCCGCACCGTCGACGGTGATGATCGAGAGCACGGGGCCGAAGATCTCTTCCTGCGCGATGCGCATGTTCGGCTTCACGCCCGTGAAGATCGTCGGCTGGTAGAACCACCCGCGCGCCAAATCGCCCGACGTCTCGCGCGCGCCGCCGAGGGCGAGCGTCGCTCCCTCTCCCTTGCCGATTTGCACGTACTCGTCGACCGTCTTCTGCTGCGACTCGTTCACGACGGGTCCCACCTGGGTGCGCGGATCCAGACCGTCGCCCACCACGAGCTTGCGTGCGCGTTCGACGAGGCGCTTCGTGAACTCCTCGGCGATCGGTTTGTCGAGGATGAGGCGGCTCGTGGCTGTGCAGCGCTGGCCCGTCGTGCCGAACGCGCCCCACAGCGCGCCTTCGAGCGCCAGATCCAGGTCTGCGTCGCGCAGGACGATCTGCGCGTTCTTGCCGCCCATCTCGAGACAGAGGCGCTTGAGCAGGCGGCCGCAGCGCTCCGAGATCGCGCGTCCCACCTCCGTCGATCCCGTAAACGAAATGAGCCGCACCGACGGGTGATCGATGAGCGCGTTGCCCACCGTGCCGCCCGATCCGGTGATCAGGTTCACCACGCCCCTGGGCGCCCCGGCTTCTTCCATGGCCTCGACGAGGAGGCACGACGAGA
>CAZEPH010000419.1:0-2822 GCA_964514075.1 uncultured bacterium
GGCGTCTTCGAGAGCGTGGACGAGGTCCAGATCGACGAGGCCACGCTGACCGGCGAGTCGATCCCGGTGCGCAAGCACGCACTCGGCGCTCTTCCGCCCGGCGAGGCGCCGCTCGTCGAGCACGATCGCTGGGGGTTCGCGGGAACGCGCGTGCTGACGGGACGCGCGGTGTTGCGCGTGACGCACGTCGGTCGCGAGACGCTCTACGGCGAGATCGTCCGCAGTGCGCTGGCCGGACACGCGGAGCGCACGCCGGTGCAGCGCGCAATCGATCGGCTCGTCGGCGTATTGATCGCCGCGGCCGCGCTCGCGTGCGTGGCCGTTGCGGTGGTGCGATGGCGTGCGGGCTTTGGGTGGATCGATGCGCTCGTCTCCGCCGCGACGCTCGCCGTCGCGGCGCTCCCCGAGGAAGTGCCGATCGTGTTCACGGTGTTTCTCGGGATGGGCGTGTATCGGCTTGCGCGGCACCACGCGCTCGTGCGGCGCGCCGTGGTCGTGGAGAACATCGGGCGCGTGACGACGATCGTCACGGACAAGACCGGCACGCTCACGTACGGACGTCTCTCCGTGACCGATGTGATTCCCGCAACGGGTTCGCGTGAGCGCACGCTGTTCGTCGCGCGGTCGGCGAGCGACCCCGCGAGCGGCGACCCGCTGGACGAGGCGCTCGCACGCGCGTCCGACGCGCCCGAGCCGGAGCGCCTCGCACAGTTCCCCTTCACCGAAGGACGGCGCCGGCACGTCACGATCGTGCGCGACGGCGCGCTCCTCGCTGCGCTCAAAGGCGCCAGCGAGACCGTGCTCGATCGCTGCACGCTCACGCCGGCGGAACGCGCGGCGTGGGACGCGCAGGTTGCCGCACTCTCGGACCGAGGGGGCCGCGTGATCGCGTGCGCCTCGCGCGCGTTGGCGTCCGTGCCCGCATCGGAACCGGAGAACGGCTACGCGTTCGACGGTCTCCTTGTCTTCGCAGATCCCGTGCGCGAGGGCGTGCGCGATGCTCTGCGTACGTGCGACGAACTCGGCGTGCGGACCATCATGGTGACCGGCGATCACCCCACGACCGCGCGCGCAGTGGCGCGCACGCTCGGTGTGGGCGGAGACGAGCCGCGCGTGCGGCTCGCCTCGGAGTTAGATGGTCGCACGCCGGAAGAGCAAGCGGAGCTTCTCGTGCAGAGCGACGTTGTCGCGCGCGCGTTGCCCGCGCACAAGAGCGCCATCGTGGATGCACTGCACACGCGCGGCGAAATCGTCGCCGTGACGGGCGACGGGGCGAACGACGTCCCGGCGCTGCAAGCCGCGGACGTGAGCATCGCGATGGGCGGGCGCGGGACGCGCAGCGCGCGCGAGGTCGCGTCGATCGTTCTCCTCGACGACAGCTTTGCGAGCATCGTGCGTGCAATACAAGACGGGCGACAGCTCTTCGCCGACTTGCGCACGAGCTACTGGTTCTTGCTGCTGGTACACACGCCGTTCGTGCTGACGGCGGCGCTTATCCCGTTCTTCGGATTTCCGGTGTTGTACTTGCCGCTGCACATCGTGTGGTTGGAGTTGATCATTCACCCGACGGCGTTGCTCGCGTTTCGCGAGAACAGCGCTCGTGCGTCGCGCTCACCGCGCCCGCCGGGCGGAGCGCGCCCGGAGATCCTCACGACGTCCGAGTGGGTGTGGATCGTCGTCATCAGCAGCGCGGCGACGGTCGCGGTGCTCGCGGGCTATTGGCACGGATTGCACGGCCTCGCACGCGTGGAGATCGCGCGCGCACTCGCGCTCGCGACGCTCACGCTGGAGTGGGCGGTGCTCATCACGCTGCTCAGCGGATGGCGCGGGACGGCCGCGCGCATCATGACGATCGCGTGCATCGTGCCCACGGTCGTCTTCGTGCATGTGCCGGCCTGCGCGCACCTCCTCCACCTTGCGCCGCTTGCCGTGCACGAGTGGGCGCTGGCCGTCGGCGCGGCGGTCGCCGGCGCGGGCGTGCCGCTGCTTCTCTCACAGATGGTGCGGCGACCGATCGCGGTCGTGTAGAGTGCCGCCGATTCGCCCGGTGCACTCGCAGAGGGGAGACGCATGCAGATCGCTCACGCGCAAGGCCTCACGTTCGACGACGTCCTGTTGCTCCCGAACTACAACGGCATCCGCTCGCGACAAGACGTGACGACGACCGCCGTGATGTCCGGTCGCGTGTTCGATATTCCGATCGTGAGCTCGAACATGGATACGGTCACCGGCATTCGCATGGCGAATGCGATCGCGGAGTTGGGCGGGCTTGGACTCATGCACCGCTTCATGTCGGTGGAGCAGAACGTGGAGGACTTCTTACGCGCGGAGCGGCGCGATCGCGTGGGCGTGTCGATCGGCATCGGCGACGCAGGCATCGAGCGCGCGGAGGCGTTGATCGGCGCGGGCGCGGAGATCGTGTGCGTGGACGTGGCGCACGGTCACGCGAAGGTCGTCAACCAGACCATTCGCACGCTGCGCGAGAAGTACAAGGACAACATCCTCGTGATCGCGGGGAACGTCGCGACGCACGCGGGCGCGGACTACCTCGCTGCCGCGGGAGCGGACGCGATCAAGATCGGCATCGGCCCCGGCTCCGTGTGTTCGACGCGCATCAAGACGGGATTCGGCGTGCCGCAACTCACCGCGCTCATGATGTGCCGGCAAGTGGATCGCATCCTCATCGCGGACGGGGGAGTGCGCACGCCGGGCGATGCCGTGAAGGCGCTCGCCGCCGGCGCGGACTTTGTCATGCTCGGCGGCATGCTCGCCGGCACGGACGAAACACCGGGCGATGCGGTGACGCGCACGACGCACGACGG
>CAZEPH010000420.1:0-2817 GCA_964514075.1 uncultured bacterium
CACCCCGATGTGCGCGGGACCATTTTGCGCACGGGAGAGTAGATGCACGCGTGGGCGAGCGATCATTTCCTCGTGCCGGTGCCGGCCGGGCATCGTTTCCCGAACGGGAAGTTCGCCGCCGTGCGCGAATCGCTGTTGCGCGACGGGGTGCTCGCACCGGAGCGCGTGCACCGATCGGAGCCGGCGCCGCTCGAGTGGCTCGCTCGCGTCCACACGGAGGAATACATCGAACGTGTGGTGGCCGGCACGCTGTCCGCCGACGAGCAGCGCCGCATCGGCGTACCGTGGTCGCCGGGATTGGTGCAGCGCGCGCGTGCGGCCGTGTTCGGCACCGTGGCTGCGGCGCACGCCGCGTACGAGCACGGCGTTGCGGGGAACCTCGCCGGCGGATCGCACCACGCGTTCCGCGACAGAGGCGAAGGGTATTGCGTCTTCAACGACATCGCCGTGGCGATCGGCGATCTGCGCGCTCACGGGCGCGCCAAGCGGCCGCTCATCGTGGACCTCGACGTGCACCAGGGCAACGGAACGGCCGCGATCTTTGCCGACGACGCTTCGGTCTTCACCCTCTCGCTGCACGGTGCGACGAATTTCCCGCTCCGCAAGGAGCGCAGCACGCGGGACGTGGAGTTTGCCGACGGCGCGGAGGATTGGGAGTATATCGGCGCACTCGATCGCGCGTTGCCGGACGCGCTGCATGCGCATCGGCCGGACGTCGTCTTCTACCAGGCGGGTGTGGATGCGCTCGCGGACGATGCGCTGGGGCGCCTCGCGCTCTCGCCGCACGGTCTCGCGGTCCGCGATGCGCGCGTGTTTGCGCAGTGCGCGGAGCGGGCGATTCCCGTGGTCATCACGATGGGCGGCGGTTATGCCCGGCCGATCGAACGATCGATCCACGCGCACGCGAACGTGTGGCGCTCAGCGCGCGCGCGCGACCACACGTAAACCGATCGCGCGCATCGCCCCCTCGCGCACGCGGCGACGCTCCGCGCGCGCGACGGCGTCGGCCACGGCCACGCCGCGCGCCGTCTTCTCGATCCAGTGGCTGATGTAGCGATACATGTACGGCGTCAGCTCGAGGAATCGCACGTCGAAGCGCGCGCGCACCGCGGACGTCATCGCCTCCCCGCGGTGAAGCGGCGGATCGAAGTCGTGCTGCATCGCCCACGCGGCGAGCGGCTCGATGTCCTCCGCGCCGAGCACGCGCTCGGCCACCTCCTCACGCAAGAGCCCGGCGCACGCGAGCGCCGCGGCGATGTCGTACAGCCACCGCACGTCCTCGCGCGAGGGAGTTTCCAGCGCGACGTCCTCGAGAATGAGCACGCCGCCGGCGCGCAACCAGCGTGCCGCATGCGCGAGCGCGTCATCCAGCGGATCGATGTGGTGCAGCGATCGCGTGAAGAGCACCGCGTCGTACGCGAACGACTCCGGAACGGCGGAGAGGAAGTCCGACTCGATCACGCGCAGGCCGTGCGCGCGCGCGCGCGCCGCCGCATCTTCGTCCGGCTCCAGCGCGGTGACATCGTAGCCGCGCGCGGCGAGGAGCGCGGCCAGGGCGCCGTCTCCCGCTCCCACCTCCAGCAGTCGCGCGGGCGCAGGCGGCAGATGCTCCGCGAGGAACTCCATCGTGTGCGTGAGACCGGGACTGCGTGGATCGGCGTCCATGTGATACGTCTCCAATCATCGTGGCCCACCGGTATCACCTGGAGAATGCGTCAGAAGCGGCTCCGCGAACAGGGGTGCAACGCTCGGCCACTCCACGTGCCGCCTCCGACTGGGACTGCCTTGCGCGTCGCGGGACTATTCCACTTGTCGGGAACGATGTAAGAAAGCGGAGAAACCTGTGGCACGATGCGACCAAACGGCTTCCGTTGCTTGGAGGCGACATGTGTGGCGACGGATTCGTGTCAATGAACAGAACCAGGAGACCCAAATGGGGAAGATCGTCCGGCGTGAGTTTATGGGCAATCGGCTCTACTTCTTTCTTCTCTGTGCCTTGTTGGTCACCATCCCGTTCGCGATCCTCTATTTGGTCGAAGGGACCATCCGGATCGAAGACGACCTGGCAGACCCGGAACTGTTCGTACAGAAGTTTCGCTCGGGGAGCATTGGAAAGGCCTGATGCGGCGCGGTTCGTCAGCGAGACATGACGATGACCGAACCGCCTACATCCGTAAACGGGTGACTCCCCCGGGCGGTGTTCGCCATTCTCGTGCTTTCCGGAATCGTTGCGTTCCTGGTTCCAGCATCCAATTCGCCACTCGCCAACGAATGACACGGAGGGAGGCGCGTCGAGCGCCCCTGGCTTTTCGGTTTTCGGTCGCGACGACCCTGTCGCCGATCGGAAACATTCACGGGGAAGGTATTGCATGACGACAAACACGAGCACGCTCGCACCGGCGCAGTGCACGAAGCGATCCACCGCATGCCGAGGGCATTTGCCTGTCGTCTGCGCACTTCTTTTCCTGACACCCACCGAGATCCGAGCCCAAGACCGGTCGCCCCGGCTTAGCGTCGAGATGGAGGTTGGCGCGGCCTGGCAGGGCTACAACGACGTCGAGATCCCCAACGACGGATCATCGACCCGCTTCTCACTCTCCGACCTGGCCGGCGCCGGGCCGCGGGCGACCGGGAGAACCTACGTGACGTGGCAGCCCAGCGCTCGCCACGGCTTTCGTCTCCTCGTGGCCCCCTTCTCACTGACCGAGACGGGACGGGCGAGTACGCCGATTCGCTTCGCCGGTGAGACCTACGCGGCCGATGCACCAGTCCGCGCCACCTACACGTTCAATTCCTACCGGATGACATACCGGTATC
>CAZEPH010000421.1:0-2808 GCA_964514075.1 uncultured bacterium
AGCGGCCGTCCGTGCACCGTCTGCTGCAGCGCGGGGAAATCGTCTCGCACGGACATGACGTCGAACGGACGAACATGGCGTCCGGACGCGGCAGTCAGCGCGGGGGCGCTCATACCGCACCTCCCATTTCCCGCACGCCGGGGACACGATCCGCCAGGACCGCGTCGACGAGCGCGCGGACCGGGGCCGGGACGTGATCCACGATGCCGCCGGCGAACGCTCCGGTGAGAAGCGCGCGCGCCGCACGCTCCGGCAGGCCGCGCGTGCGCAGGTAGAAGAGCGCCTCTTCGCTCATGTGCCCCACGGTCGCTCCGTGCGCGCACTTGACGTCGTTCGCGAATATCTCGAGCTGCGGCTGGGTGTCGACCAGCGCCGCGTCGGAGAGCAGCACGTTTCGGTTGGTCTGCCGCGCGTTCGTGCGCTGCGCCACGGGTTGCACGAGGATGCGGCCGTGAAACACCGCACGCGACGCATCGTCCAGGATGCCGTGATAGAGCTCGCGGCTCGTGCAGTCCGGCGCGGCGTGATCGATGGTCGTGTGATAGTCGATGTGCTGCGTGCCGCGGGGCGCATACAAGCCCCAGAGCGTGCATTCCGCGCCCGGCGCCGACAGCCGTGCATGGAGGGACGTGCGCGCGAGACGCGCCCCCACGCCGAGTGCGACCGACGTGTACCGGCTGTCGCGCTCCTGTGTGACCGCGATCCGCGACGTGTGGAAGGCGTGCGCCGTCTCCGCCTGAACAACGACGTGTGCCGCTTCGGCGTTCGCTCCGACCGTCACATCGCACTGCGCGTTCGACCAGTACTCCGGCACTTCGTCGCCGCTATGCGTTTCCGCCACGACGGCCCGCGCCCCATCATGCACGCGCACGATGGTCCACGGACACGTGAACGCCGCCTCGGACACGCCGCGCGTCAGGTGTTCGATCGTGACCACGTGGACGTCCCCCGCGGGTACGTCCACGATCGCTCCGTCGCGCACGAATGCCGCGTGCAACGCGAGTAACGCGTCGTCACCCGCGGCCGCGCGCTCCATGTGCGCGAGTGCCAGTTCGCGTCCGCCCGCGGACCAGGTCGCGGCGAGCGATCGCACCAGGCGCGAAGACGTGCGCGCCACGTCGGCGCCGTTCACGACGGTCACCTGCGCCGTCGCCGCCTGCGGCGCGGCGGCGGAGGGTGCCGCGACGAACGGCGTGGCGACGAGAGCGGAGAGGTCGGTCTTCTTCCACTCCTCGAGACGCCCGGTCGGAAACCCCAGCGTGCAGAAGCGCTCGAGCGCTGCACGGCGCGCCGCGCGCACGAGCGGGTCGGACGCCCCCGGCAAAGATGGCGCGAGCGCGTCGAAGAGCGCAACGTACGCATCCGTTCCCGCGAGGAGCGCGCGGCTCACCGCGCGCCTCCGGCCTGCGCCACGTCCTCCTCGATCCACCCGTAGCCGCGCGCCTCCAACTCGCGCGCGAGCCCTTTGTCGCCCGATCGCACGATGCGCCCGTCGAGCAACACGTGCACGGCGTCCGGCTCGATGTAGTCGAGCAATCGCTGGTAGTGCGTGATCAGGACGATACCGCGCTCACTCGAACGCAACTTGTTGACGCCGGACGCCACGATCCGCAGAGCGTCGATGTCGAGCCCCGAATCCGTCTCGTCCAGTATCGCCAGGCGCGGTTCCAGGACCGCCATCTGGAAGATCTCGTTGCGCTTCTTCTCGCCTCCGGAAAAGCCGTCGTTGACCGAGCGATTCGCGAGCGCGGGGTCCATCTCCACGAACTGCATCTTCTCCTTCGCTAACGCGAGGAAGTCGATGGCGTCCATCTCCTCGAGGCCGCGTTTCGTGCGCACGGCGTTGAGCGCGGCGCGCAGGAAGTACAGGTTCGCCACGCCGGGTATTTCCACGGGGTACTGGAACCCGAGAAACACGCCGGCCGCCGCACGATCCTCGGGCGAGAGCGCCAGCAAATCGCGCCCGTCGAACAACACCTCGCCACGCGTTACGGTGAAGGCCTCGCGCCCCGCGAGAACCTGCGCGAGCGTGCTCTTGCCGGACCCGTTCGGTCCCATGATCGCGTGCACCGCGCCCGGTTCCACGGTCAGGTTGATTCCGTGAAGGATGTCCGCGTCACCGGCCGACGCGTGGAGATCGCGAATGTCGAGAAGCGCCACTGTGTTCTGTTCGTCCTTTCCTAGCCGACCGTTCCTTCGAGACTCATGCTGAGAAGTTTCTGCGCTTCCACGGCGAACTCCATCGGCAGCTCGCGGAACACGCGCTTGCAGAACCCATTCACGATCAGCGAGACCGCATCCTCTGTCGACAGGCCGCGCTGCCGGCAGTAGAAGAGTTGGTCCTCGCCGATCTTCGACGTGGACGCTTCGTGCTCCAACTGCGCCGTCGGATTCCGCACGTCGATGTACGGAAACGTGTGCGCACCGCACAGATCGCCCATGAGCAACGAGTCGCACTGCGAGTAGTTGCGTGCGCCCGTCGCGCTTTTCTGCACGCGCACGAGGCCGCGGTACGTGTTCTGCCCGTGTCCCGCGGAGATGCCCTTCGAGATGATAGTGCTCCTCGTGTTCGCGCCGATGTGGATCATCTTCGTGCCGGTGTCGGCTTGCTGGTAGTTGTTCGTGAGCGCGACGGAGTAGAACTCGCCAACCGAGTTGTCGCCCTTGAGCACGCAACTTGGATACTTCCACGTGATCGCCGATCCCGTTTCCACTTGGGTCCACGAGATCTTGCTGTCGCGTCCCGCGCACAAGCCCCGCTTGGTGACGAAGTTGTAGATGCCGCCCTTGCCGTCGGCGTCGCCGGGA
>CAZEPH010000422.1:0-2805 GCA_964514075.1 uncultured bacterium
CCGCCCACGACGTGCCGGTCCACTGTGCGATGTTGCTCGCCGGTGCGCCGTCGGCTTGCGTAAATGATCCGCCGACGATCAACACGCCGTTGTACACGACGAGCGCGTTCACCGTGCCGTTCACGCCGCCGGCCATTTCGCGGAAGTACGTTCCGTCCCATCGCGCGACGTGGCTCGCGCTCACGGCGCCGGCCTGCGTGAAGACGCCGCCTGCGATGAGATCGGCGCCCAACTCGGCGAGCGCGTACACGGAGTCGCTCGTGCCTTCGGTGCGGAATCCGTCCCACCACTGCGCGTCGTCGGCTGCGGCGTGTGTGGCGGCGAGGAGAGTGAGCGCGAGAGTGCAGAGCAGGGATCGCATGAGAAGAATTGTAGCGAACCGTGATGGATTCCGTCTCGTGCGCATCGGAGACCGTGGTAGCATCGCGGCCCCGCTCTCGTCCGGAGGAACGTGCATGTCCGCTGCACCCGCCATCGTCACACGCGACTTGCGAAAGCAATACAAAGACCTCGTCGCGGTGAAGGGGCTCAACCTGGAGATCGGCGGCGGCGAAGTGTTCGGGCTGCTCGGGCCCAACGGGGCAGGGAAGACCACGACGCTCAGCATGCTCTGCACTGTCCTGCGTCCCACGAGCGGCACGGCGACCGTCGCCGGGCACGACATCCGCCGCGATCCCGACGCGGTGCGCCGCTCGATCGGCGTCGTGTTTCAAGACCCCACCGTCGACACGATTCTCACGGGCCGCGAGAACATGATGCTCTCCGCGCGGCTGTGGGGCGTGCCGCGCGGCGAACGCCGCACGCGCATCGACGAGCTGCTGCGCGTCGTCGACCTGGCGGATCGCGCGGACGCGCTGTGCAAGACGTACTCGGGCGGCATGCGGCGCCGCATCGAACTCGCGCGCGGACTGCTGCATCGTCCGTCCATTCTCTTCCTCGACGAACCCACGCTCGGTCTCGACCCGCAGACGCGCTCGCACATCTGGGAGTACATCGGGTCGCTCAAACGGACGTACGGCATGACCGTTCTCGTCACCACGCATTACATGGACGAAGCGGATCAACTGTGCGATCGCATCGCGATCATCGATCACGGCGAGATCGCAGCGCTCGGCACGCCGCGCGAGCTCAAGGCGTCGCTCGGCGGCGACCTCGTGCGCTTGCGCACCGCGCAACCGCTGGACGACGGCGCGTTGACGAAGTTGCGCGCGCTTCCCACGACGCACTCCGTCGAGCAACAGGACGGCTGGACGACGCTCACCGTGAGCGGTGCGGAGGAATCGCTCCCGCCCATTTTCGCGGCGGTGCACGGCGTGCAGGCGGTGGAGGTCCGCGTGCCGACGCTGGAGGACGTCTTCCTCAGCGTGACCGGCCGTGCGATGCGCGATGAGGAAGCGAACGAAGGTTGGGCGGAAGCCGCGATGCGGCACATGCGAGGGTAACGGAATGTCCACTGCACTCACCGCGGAGATGCGCGCCGAACGCACCGCCATGCCGCCGCGATTCATGCACGACCTGGACGGCGTGCGCGCCGTGTGGATTCGCGAGCTGATCGTGTTCAAGCGCGAGAAGTCGCGCGTCATCTCCTCGCTCATCCAGCCGCTCTTGTGGATCTTCGTCTTCGGCGGCGGGCTCGGGGCGTCCGTCACCACGATTCCGGGCGGCAACTACCAGCGCTTCATTCTCCCGGGCATCGTCATCATGTCCACGATGTTCGCGTGCGTGTTCTACGGCATGTACATCGTGTGGGACAAGAAGCTCGACGTGCTCAAGCAAGTCATGGTGTCGCCGGTGTCCCGCTGGGCGATCTTCAGCGGCAAGGTCCTCGGCGGATCCACCGATGCGCTCATTCAGGCCGCAATGCTCCTGCTGCTCGGTGTGATCGTGTTTCACGTGCCCATCGCCGCAGCGCCCGCGGCGCTCGCGTTCCTCACGATTGTCGCGTTCGGTCTCACGAGCCTCGGCCTCGCGATCGGCTCGTTCTTCGACAGCCCCGAAGGGTTCCAAGTCATCTTCAGCAGCTTGATCTTCCCGATGTTCCTGCTGTCGGGTGCGACCTACCCGCTGGAGAATCTCCCGGCGTGGCTCGCCATCGCGACGCGCATCAATCCGCTCACGTACGCGGTGGATGCGTTGCGCGGCCTGCTCGTGGGGTACCACACGTTTCCGTTTCTCGTGAGCGTGGGCGTGGTCACGCTGTTCTCGGCGCTCTCGCTCGGCGCCGGGCTGTGGGCGTTCTCTCGGACGAAGTAACTAGGCGACGCCGGAGCCGTCGTCCCGCGCGTCCGCCGGGTGGTGGTCGACCGTGATCGCGATGTCGCGCCGACGGACGTCGATCGCGTCCTCCGGCGCGTGCGGCGAGGCGCGCCAGCCTTCCGTGGCGCGGATTTCGTGCAGGATCGCGCGCAGCACGCGCGGCTCGATGTGTCGCTCCCACTGTCGCAGCCACCGATGCCCGTCGTGCTGTCCGTGATACGGAATGGGGAAGCGAGCGGTGATCGCGAACGTGAAGGTGACGGTCGCGTCCTCGGTGCGTTCCATGCGTGCTACCTCCGGGCGCTGGGGGCGCGCGCCGTGTGCCTGCGTGAGAGGATGGATTCGATCTCGTCGGCGGTACGGGGGATCGACGCGGTGAGATTGTCGTACCCCGACGGCGTCACGAGGATGTCGTCCTCGATGCGTACGCCGATGCCGCGATAGCGCTCGGGTACGCCCGGGATGCTCGGCGCGAAGTACAACCCCGGCTCCACGGTGACGACCATGCCCGGCTCGAGCACGCGCGACGCGTCGTCCACGACGTACGCG
>CAZEPH010000423.1:0-2804 GCA_964514075.1 uncultured bacterium
GGTTCGCGAACTGCACGCTCGGCTCGTACTGCGCCGGGTTGAGGTGCGCGACCTTGGCCGCGACGTCGCGGTTGAGGTAGTGGCAGTGCAGGTCGACGCAGACGAGCTTGCCGCGGCGGTTCTTCACCACCTTCGTGACGGCGGACTTGCCGGTGCGGCGCAGGCGCGCGTGGCCGTGGGCGGGGTTGGCGCACTGCGGTGCGCAGGTGAACATCATAAAAGCAACTCCTTCTTCTTCAGTGAACGCCGAGATGCTGTGTGATCATGTTCTCGCCCACCCCGCCAACGCCGCCGGCGTAGACGACGCGGCCGGTGTTGAGGATCACCACCGCGTCGGCCAGTCCGAACGCGAGCTTGACGTTCTGCTCGACGAGCACGATCGACTGGCCCTCCTCCTTCAGGCGCGCGATCCTGCGCCCGACCTCGGCGACGATTAGCGGCGCGAGCCCTTCCGACGGCTCGTCCATCAGGAGGACGCGGGGGTTGCACGGTGGGTCGTCGTGCCATAGGTCGGCGCGGGCTTCGATCGCGCTAGAGACCGGCGCCAGTATTCGTTCGTACTAGACCGAGCAGTAGCGCTCCTGGATTGCCTTGTCAGCAAGGAGATTGGCCGCGATGTCGTGATGCACGATCACCCCGTGGTCCATGATGTACGCGCGGTCGGAGATCGAGAGAGCGAGCTCGACGTTCTGTTCCACGAGCAGGATCGTCGTTCCGTGGTCTTTCATCCTTCGGAATAGCGCGAACATCTCTTCGACGAGTACGGGCATGATTCCCTCGGACGGCTCGTCGAGCAGGATCATCTTCGGATCGGACATCATGGCTCGCGCGATCGCGAGCATCTGCTGCTCTCCGCCAGAGAGTGACGTGCCGTCCTGGTCCAGGCGCTCTTTCAGCCGAGGGAAGGTCTCGGCGATCCGGTCGATGACCGCCTGCTCATCGCCGAGTTTCGGTGATGCAAGCAGGCCGAGCCGCAAGTTCTCGCGCACAGTGAGCCCCGGCACGATGCGCCGATCCTCCGGGACATAGCCGAGGCCGTAGTGGAACCGCGCATACGGCGGTTCAGCCAGGATCTCGCGTCCGTCGAACTTCACGCTTCCTTGCCGTTTAGCCACGATGCCCATGATCGTGCGCAGCGTCGTCGTCTTGCCGGCGCCGTTCCGGCCCATGATCGTGACGATCTCGCCCTGGCTCACCTCGAACGAGATGCCCTGTATGACGTGACTGCGGTCGTACCAGGCCTGAAGGTTGTCCACCGTCAGCATGATCACATCGACTGCCCGAGATAGACGCGCTTCACCTCGTCGTTCGCGCGGATGTCGTCCGGCGTGCCTTCGGCGAGAAACTCGCCATGATGCAGCACGATGACCCGCTGGCAAATTCCCATGACCAGCTTCATCTTGTGCTCGACGAGGATCACCGTGCGCTCCTCGGCGAGTCGTGTGATCAGCTCCATCATGTCCGTCGTCTCTTCCGGGGACATTCCCGCGGTCGGCTCGTCGAGCAGAAGCAGCTTCGGGTCGCAGGCGAGCGCCATCGCCACTTCCAGGCAGCGCTGCTGGCCGTGCGCGAGATCGCGCGCGGGACGATCGAGCGCGTTCCCCAGCCCAACGCGCTGCAGAAGTGCCTCGGCGTGTTCGATCAAATCCCTCAGCGACTCTCGCGGCGTGAATGCGTCGAAGCGCGAGCGCCGCATCTGCACCCCCACCCGCACGTTCTCGCGCGCCGAAAGCTGTGGGAACACGCTGGTGAGCTGGAATGATTTCGCGATACCCATGCGCGCGAACTCGTGTTGCTTCGTGTCGGTGATGTCCAGCCCGTCGAAGATGACGCGTCCCGACGAGGGCGGGAATGCGCCTGAAATGACGTTGAAGAACGTGCTCTTCCCGGCCCCGTTCGGCCCGATGATGGCAGTGAGCCGATTGGTCTCGAAAGCGACGGACACGTCCCTCAGCGCTACGAATGTGCCGAACCGCTTGGTGATCTTGTCGGCTGCGAGGATGGGCGGGGTCATTCGCGCCTCAGCCAGTGCAGGATCGAACCCCAGACCCCACGTGGGAAAAAGAGCACAAATACGATGAAGATGATGCCGACGACGAGTTGCCAGAACCTGGTGATATTCGTCGCGATGTCTTCAATGAGCAGCACGGTCGCTGCGCCTACAAACGGCCCGAAGAAGGTACCCATGCCGCCCAATAGGGTCATCATCACTACCTGGCCGGACGTGAGATAGTGCAGCGAGTCGATCGGCACGATGGATAGGTGCAGCGCGCGCAAGGCTCCGGCCAGACCGCAGATCGCTGCGGAGATCACGAACGCGAGCAGCTTGGTGGTGGCGACGTCGTAACCGCAGGCCGCGGCGCGCCGCTCGTTTTCGCGCACCGCCTCCAGCACCGCGCCAAACGGCGAGGCAAGCACGCGCGAGACGAACCATAGCGCCGCGGCGACAAAGGCAAGGATCACGTAGTACTTGGCGATCGGATCCAGGAAATCGAGCTTCAGGCCCGCGATCTCGAGCGCGCCGACCTTGATGCCGCGCAGGCCGTCTTCGCCGCTGGTGAGCTTATCGGCCTTGTAGAAAATGTAGTAGACGCATTGGGCGAGCGCGAGCGTCACCATCGAGAAGTAGATACCGCGAGAGCGTATGGCGAGATAGCCAATCACCAGGCCGATCAGCGCTGAGAGCACGATACCCATCGGAATGGCGAGCCACCACGGCCAGCCGTAATGGACGATCACGATGCCCGCGCCGTAGCTTCCCGAGCCGAAGAACGCCGCGTGGCCGAACGACAGCAGCCCGGTGT
>CAZEPH010000424.1:0-2774 GCA_964514075.1 uncultured bacterium
CGAGGCCGAGCGCGTACACGTCCGTCCTCGCGTCGATCGCGCCGCCGGTGGCCTGCTCCGGCGCCATGTAACGCGGCGTACCGAGGAGTTGGCCGGACGCCGTGAGGGTCGCGCTGTCCTCCGTCACGCTGAGCCCGAAGTCCAGCAAGACGGGAGTCCCGTCCGCGCGGACGACCACGTTCTGCGGCTTGAGATCGCGATGAAGGACGCCGCGCTCGTGCGCCGCGTGTACGGCGCGCGCCAGCGTGCGCACGAGCGCGGCGGCCTCCGCGTGCGAGAGCGAGGGCGCGAGCGCATCGAGCGTCTGTCCGTCGACGAGATCCATCACGAGGTACGGCATCTCGTCATGCATCCCGCTGTCGTGCACGCGCACGATGTGCGGGTGATCGATCGCCGCGAGGGCACGCGCCTCGCGCCGGAATCGTTCGAGCGTGTGCGGTCCGAGAAACGGCGCGGTGGGGAGAAGCTTGAGCGCGTACGTCGCGCCGTCACGCTCCACGCGAAATACCACGCCCATCCCGCCGCGCCCGATCTCCGCGACAATCACATAGGGTCCGATCGTGCGCGCCGCGCGCTCGGCGTCGCGCGGAAGGAGATCGTCCGCTTCGAGCGCGGCGCGAATCGCGTCCACGAGCGCCGCGGCGTGCTGCGGCGCTCGGGTCTGGGCGAACACGCTCGGGGAGAGGGACGGCGACTCGACGCGCCGTTCCAAGTACTCGGCGACGGCATCCTCTATTTCGTCGTCGGTCATGCGGGCGCGCGCCGCAAGAGCAGGCCGAGCCGCGCGAGCGCGCGGTTGTACGCCTTCGACACCGCCGTGGGCGACTTGCCCAGCACGCGCGCAACCTCCGCGTTCGGCATCTCCTCGATGCGGCGCAGCAGGATGATCTCGCGCAGGTCTTCCGGCAGTTGACTCAAAGCGTCCTCCAACCGCGCGTAGCGCGCGGCGTCCGCGTAGGCCGGGGCGTCCTCGGCTCCGTTCGGGAGGCGCTCGGCGAGCGTGTCGGACAGGGGGATCTCTCCGCGCCGCTTTTGCGCGCCGTAGTATTCTGCCTTCGCACGGATCTTGTTCAGCACGCACGTGTGCAGGTAGCGATTCACGGCGTACGGGTGCGCGGGCTCGAAGCGATGGAGGTCGGAGAGCGCGTCGCGAAAGACGCTGTGAAGGATGTCCTCGGATTGCATGCGCGAGCGCAGGGCGACGCCCAAGCGGCACCGAATGGAGAGCAACAACTGGTCGCGGTAGCGCAGGTACAGGGCGTCCCACGCGGCGGCGTCGCCCGATTGAATGCGACGGACGATGTCGACCGACGTTTCTCGTGACGGCTGTGCGTTCAGTTGTGGGGCCCTCGCACCGCAGGTTCGACCCGAACGTCAAGCGATTCTATCGGCCCGCGTGCGCGCGCGCCAAGTCCGGACGTTGACAGGGCGGCGAGCCGGGTCCTACCTTCGCGCTTCCACTTCCAACCCCGGACACATCCCTGACTCGATGAGCACAGACGCCGCCTATCAGGTTCTCTCGCGCCGCTGGCGCCCGCGCCAGTTCGCGGACGTCGTGGGCCAGGCGATCGCCACGCGCAGCCTCACGAATGCGCTGGCGCAGGGGCGCATCGGTCACGCGTACTTGTTCGCCGGGCCGCGCGGCGTGGGCAAGACGACCACAGCGCGCATCCTCGCGCGCGCGCTCAACTGCGCCGCGGGACCCACGGCGACGCCGTGCGGCGAGTGCGAGCAGTGCACCTCCATCCTCGCGAACCGCAGTCTGGACGTGATCGAGATCGACGCCGCGTCGAACAACCGGGTGGAGGACATTCGCGACCTGCGCGAGAAGGTCCGGTACGCGTCCACGTCGGCGCGCTACAAGGTGTACATCGTCGACGAAGTGCACATGCTCTCCACGTCCGCGTTCAACGCGTTCTTGAAGACGCTCGAAGAGCCGCCGCCCAACGTGGTGTTCATCTTCGCGACCACGACCATCGACAAACTGCCGGACACGATCGTGAGCCGCTGCCAGGTGGTGGACTTCCGCCTCGTGGACCAGGAGACGCTCGCGGCGCGCTTCGCGGATTTGGCGGGGCGCGAGGGAATCGAGGCGGAGCCGGCCGCGTTCGCGGAGATCGCGCGACGCGCCATGGGCAGCGTGCGCGATGGCGAGACGATGCTGGATCAAGCGCTCGCGGCGGGCGTGCGCCCGCTCACGCACGCGGCGGTGGTGGAGATCCTCGGCCTCGCGGTGCCGGCGTCCGTGGACCGCATCGCCGAGGCAATCACATCGCACGACAGTGCGGGCGCGCTCTGCGCGGTGCTCGATGCGCTTGCCCACGGACAATCGCCCGTGGAGATGGCGGAGTCGCTCACCGCGCATGTGCGTGACCTTCTCGTGCTCTGCGTGGCGGGCGAGCCGGATCGGGCGCAGCAGTTCACGCCGGAGCAGCTCGACGCGATGCGCGCGCGCGCCGAGCGATGCGCGGCAGCGGATCTCCTGCGCATGGTGCGCGTGCTCGTGGACACTTGCACGGCGATGCGCCGCTCCCACGCGCCGCGTATTCTGCTGGAAGCGACGGTGGTGCAGCTCGCGGAAATGGACCGTGCCGTGGATCTCGCCGAGTTGCTCGAACGCCTGCGCACGATCGAGGAGCGCCTCGGCGGCGCACCCGCGCGCACGAGCGGCGGTGGAGGGAGGGCGGCGTCCACGCGCGCCGGCGCTGCCGCGCCCGCGCCGCGTCCCGCGCCGCCGCGCGGCGCGGCGCCGGCGCCCGCACCAGCCCCCGCGC
>CAZEPH010000425.1:0-2765 GCA_964514075.1 uncultured bacterium
GAGACGCACGATGGCCTCGGTCACGACGGCGAACATACCTTCGCTCCCGACGACCGCGGCCACGAGATCGGGCGACGCGGGATCCAGCGCCTTTCCGCCGATGCGCACCACGGCGCCGTCGGCGAGAACCAGCGTCAGTCCGAGAACGTGCGCCGATGTGGCCCCGTACTTCAGGCAGTGCGGGCCGCCGGCGTTTTCCGCCACGTTTCCGCCGATCGTCGAGACTTGCTGACTCGACGGGTCGGGCGCGAACGACAACCCGTACGCGCGCGCCGCGTCACTCAGGTGCAGGTTCACCACGCCGGGTTCGACGACCGCGACACGATTCGCTGCGTCGATCTCCAAGATGCGCCGCATGCGCGCCAGCGACACGACCACGCCGCCTTCGAGCGGAACACACCCGCCCGACAATCCGCTGCCCGCACCGCGCGCCACGACCGGGAGTCGCTCACGCGCCACACGCCGCAGGACCGCGGCGACCTGCTCCGTTCCCGCAGGCAGCACGACCACGTCCGGTTGTGCGCGCGTCAGGGTGAGCCCGTCCGCTTCGTACACGAGGCGCGTGGCAGCATCGTCATGGACGTGCGCGTCGCCGACGATGGCGCGGAGATCCGCGACGAACCGCGTGCGAGCGGACGCGGTGAGGGACGGGGACGTCATGCGGCGCAGTGTAGCAGAGCGCGAGGACGGAAACGCAACGGAGGCGGTGACCGAGTCACCGCCTCCGTTCGAGCTCGTGGTGCGTGGAGAGTGTGGCTACTCGTCGTCCGCGGACCCCTCGTCGAGACGCTCGCGGAGCTGATCGAGCTCCTCGCGCAACTCCTCAAGTTGCTTGCGCACGTCGTCACCCTTGGGCATGACGATGACGTTGCGCCGGTTTTTTCCGTCCATCTCGAAGCGGCTCAGCATCCGCTGGAGGCGCTCCGTGTCGAGTCCACGGCCGTCGAACATGTTGCCGCCGTCGAACCACATCGGCCCTGCCATGCTCAACTCACGCGGCGCTTTGCCGAGCGTGGCGTTCACCTCGCGCGGGGTGTGGTCGCGCATGACACGCACCGACACGGTTGCTCCCGGCTTATGCCCCCGTACGGCCTCGCGCAGGTCGCTCGTGGATTCGATCGCCTCGCCGTCCACGCTCACGATCACGTCGCCGGCCTTGATACCCGCGGTGCGCGCCGGGCTGTCGTCCTCGACGCTCGTGACCAACACCCCGCCCTTCGTCACGCCGAAGTAGTCCGCCAGTTGCGGCGTCAAGTCGGTCAAGCCGACCCCGAGGTATCCGCCCCGCTGCGCGCGCGGCGCATCCGCGTCGTCATCGCCGTCCCTGTCACGGTGAATGCGGACCTCGCGGCGGACGCGCGTGTCGCCGCCGCCCGCGTCATCGCCCGGCGCCCGGAAGATTCGTGCGCGCGGCGCGCGATCGGCGTCACGCTTGCCGAGCGTGACGCGCACGGTGCGGTCCGTTCCATCGCGCCACACGCGCAGGGCGACGGGATGTCCGGCGCCGGCGTCGCCCACGGCGTCGCGCAAATCATCCGGCGATCCGACGTCGTGTCCGTCCACCTCCGTAATGACGTCCCCCTCACGCAGGCCGGCCTTGTCCGCCGGGCTGTCTTCTTCCACGCCGCTCACGAGAACGCCAGCGTGTCGCGGAAGATCCATGCCGCGACGCAAGCTCGCGGTCACGTCTTGCATGTAGATACCGAGGTACCCCTCGGCGGCGGCGGCCATCGAGACGATCAACACGCAGCCGGCGGCGGCCGCGGCCGCTGTGCGTGCGCAGCGCCGTGCGCTGCGTCGGAATTGCGTGAGTGGAGAGGTCATACATCCTCCGAGAAATGACGAACTGCGCGACTGCGGTGGGCGCCCCTAGTAGAGTCCGCGTGCGTGCGCGGCGTTGCCCGCCTCAGCGCAAGCGGCGAACGTAGGACCGGTACACGCCCTCGTGCGTTGTGGTGCCAAGGTACTCGTGCCCGGTGGCCGCACACCATGCGGGCATGTCCTGGAGGATGCCGAAGTCCGTTGCGACGACCTCGAGCACCTCTCCCACGCCGATCTCGCGGATCTTCTCCGCCGTGCGGATGATCGGCAGCGGGCAAAAAAACCCTGACGTATCTAGCGTCGCGGTGGCCGCGAGGTCGCTCATCCTAGACGAACAGCGAGACGCCAGCCGCGCGTGCGGAGGAGAGATACGTGACGACACCGGCAAACGTCTCGACTTCGGGACGGATGTCGTCCTTCTCGATCCCGAGGAGCCCCATCGTCACCGTGCACGCCACGAGTTGAACGCCGAGTTGATGCGCGAGAGCGAGCTGCGCTTCGAGGTCGGGGATGCGGCTTTTGCGCATTAGCCGGTGGAACAGCGCCGGGCCGAACCCGCCGAAGTTGAAGCGGGAGAGCGGCCGCGCGTGCGTCCCCGGTTTGTGCAGAACGCCGAGCGCGCGATGGAGCGCGCTCGCCTCGCCGCGTGCCTCACGCTTCGTGACGATCGACAATCCCCAGAACGTGAAGAACAGCGTGGCGCGCATGCCGAGCGACGCCGCACCCGTGGCGATGTTGAAGGCCGCCTGCGCGCGGTCCATGTCGCCGCTGAACACGACGATCGTGAGCGTCGAGTCGCGTGTGCGCTGCGCGGACTCGAGCACGTCGACGCGTGACGCGAGGTGCGCGAGCTGCGCCTCTAGCTCGGCAAACGTCTGCGTTTCGCGCGCCGCAGTCGTCACGATCCCTTCCGCGCTACGTGCTCGTTGAGCCAAGCGAGCAGC
>CAZEPH010000426.1:0-2745 GCA_964514075.1 uncultured bacterium
CAGTGGCAATGATCGCGACGAAGACGCCGACTGTCTCCACGATCTCGCCGATCAACCTGGAGGGGCAGTCCGGCTCGATTCCGATTCCTGCGTTCTCGTTCGATACGCCGCCGTCGGTCATGGTCCTGTCCGGATTCCAGAGTGCGACGATCATCGACGCCAACCTACAGCTGGCCGTCACGAACAGGCTCGGTTTGCCGATCGATCAGTTGCGCATCGACGTCACCGACGTCGCATCGAGCACGACGCTCTTCACGTGGGAGCCGAGTGGGACGCTCGCACCGAACGGGACCATCACGCACGCCGTGGCGCTGCCGGAATCCCCGGCGACCGCCGTGACGATCGGACAGCAGCTCTCCGTGGAGGTGCAGGGACACACGCCGGGCGGCGTCATCGTCCTGGGAGCCAACACACTCGAAGTCGTGGGATCGTTCACGGGTGACGTACACGCGACGTCCGCGACGACGCGCATTGCGGCCCAGACGATCGAGCGCACGTTCGCGTCGTCGTTCTCGAGCGATGCGTCCCTCACGGCCGCGCGTTTCCGGAGCGGAACGCTCCAACTCACCTTCGACAACGACTCCGCGATTCCCGCGCTCGTGACGCTCACGATCCCGCAACTCGTGCGCTCCGGCTCACCGGTGACGACGGAGCTGACCGTGCCCGCGCACGGCAGCGCACAGCAAGCCGTTACGCTGGCCGGGTGCGACTACGCGAGCGGCGGATTCAACGCGCTCTCGGTGGATGCGGCGATCTCGATGGAGGAGACAGCGGGCTTCGTCACGGTGAACAGCACGGATGCGCTGCGCGTGACGACGACGGGATCGGACCTCGTTCTGGACACGATGACCGGCGTGATCGATCCGCGCACGGTGACGCTGTCGCCGACGACGCGCACGCTCGACATTCCGGAGGGTGTGCACGAGGTGGGGTTGCAGCATGCGCGCGCCACGCTCTCGCTCGCGAGCAGCGTCACGATTCCGGCGCGCGTGTCGTTGTGGATCACAGGCCGCGCGGCGGACGGCCGCACCGTGACGGTCGCGCAAAACACGAGCGGCGCGCCGCCTGTCGCGTTCGATCTCACGCCCGGCGTCGGCGCGGAGATCGTTCTCGATGAAACGAACAGCAACATCCTCGATCTCGTGAACATCCTCCCGCAGACCATCGAGGTGACGGGGTCCGCACGCGTCGGTGACGGAACGACGACGGCGACCATCTCCCGCACAGACGGCGTCGGAGGGTCGTTCACACTGGACGTGCCGTTCACGATGAACCTCGCGGAGCCGGTGAACGTGGAGGGCGAAGTGTCGAGCGTGACGCTGAGCGCGGACACCCGCGAGCAACTGCAGAAGCGCGTGCGCGCGCTGCGCTTGGTCGCGGACGTGGAGAACACGCTGCCGCTCGGCGCGGACGTGACTGTGGTTCTCGCGCGCACCGCGCAGGGAGCGTCGGACAGTACCGCGGTCGCTGGGCAGAGCGTCGTGCTGCACGGAACGGTCAGTGCCGCCTCCGGCAGCTCGCACACCGCGAGGGTCAGCGCCATCGACGTCAGCGTGACCGAAGCGGACGTGGCGATCTTCACGTCCGGTGCGATGTACGTCGGCACGTTCGCCCGCGTGCACCCGACGGCCGGGAACGTGAGCGCGTTCCGCACCGACCACCTGATCGTGCGCCCGCGCGTGTACGCGCGCGCGCACATTGCCCAGTAGGAGGAGCGATGATCCGATTCGCACGACTGTATTCGGTGCTCCTCCTCGGAGCTGTGTCGTTCGCTGTGCCGCGGAGCGCCTCGGCGCAGGCCATGCTCGGTGCGGCCGCGCAGGGCGTCGGCGGCGCGTTCACCGCGCGCGCGTACGGTCCCGCGGCCACGGTCTGGAACCCCGCCGCGCTCGCGCTCTCGGGTGAGCCGAGCGTTGGCGTCACGTTCGGGAGCGTAGCGGGCGCGGCGTCGTCGAACAGCGTGTCGCTCGACCTGTACAACCGCGTCACGGGCGCGTACCTCGACGACGCGCTCAAGAGCGAGATCGTCGCTGCAATCCCGTCGTCCGGTTTGGCGGTTGCCGCGTGCGGTGAGGCGAGCGCGATGGGCGTGTCGATCGGACGGTTCGCCGTGTCGTCGCACGCGACCGGAATGGCGGAAGCGCAGCTCCCGCGCGAACTCGTCGAGATCGCGCTGTACGGGAATGAGCAAGATCGCACGTACTCCCTGAACGGCACGGCGGGCGCGGCCATGGCCACCGCGGGCGTGCAGTTCGCGACGGCGATACCGGTGCATGACGTGCCGGGCGTGATGCGTGTTACTGCGGGGGCGAGCGTCGAGCGCATCGTGGCCGCGCGCTCGGCGGAACTCCTGCAGGCGGACGGGGCGCTCGTCACGAGCGCGAACGCGATCACGAGCGATGCGTCGTTCGAAGCGCGCGTCGGGGAGACGGGACAGGGATGGGGCGTGTCCTTCGGCCTCGCCGCCGAGGGACGCGGGGGGTGGCAGGCGGGCCTGGTCGTCCAGTCGATCGGGCGCGTGTCGTTCACCGAGGGAACGATCTATCGCCGCACCGTGACCGTCGACTCCGTGGCTGTGGATGAATTGAGCGACGTGGACGTGGTGACCACGTCGTCCGATTCGCTCGCCGCGCCGGCGTACTCGGTGGACCTGCCGATGTCCGTGCGTGGCGGTGCTGCGCTGCGCCGCGGCCCGCTTCTCGCGAGCGCGGACGTGACGTTCGCGCTGAAGGGCGTCGGCGGCCG
>CAZEPH010000427.1:0-2741 GCA_964514075.1 uncultured bacterium
TTCGCATACGCCACCACGCCGCCGCGGACGTAGTCGGATGCGCCCGCAGGCGCGATGAGATAACTCGCGATGCGCCCGCCCGTGCACGACTCCGCGGTTGCGACCGACCATCCGCGCGCGCGCAATGCAGCGCCGGTTGCGTGCTCCAACGTTTCATCGCCTTCGGCGAACACTGCGACGCCCGCCGCCTCGTGCAGCGCGGCGCGAATCACGCTGAGGTCGCGCGAGTCCGCCGCGGCGTCGCGCCCGTCGAACGTGACGCGCACGTCGACCAAACCGAAGTGCGGCAAGTACGCCACCTCGTGCGCGAGCAGGAGTGCGCCGACCGCATCCAGACGCTGTGCGAGCACCGACTCCCCGATGCCCACGGTGCGAAACGTCACGTGCGAGCGATGCGGCGCCGTCGTGCGCGCGACGAGGCGCGGCATCACCTGTGTGTCGATCAGCGGTTCGAATTCGCGCGGCGGTCCGGGGAGGCTCACATAGATCGTGCCTTCGTGTTCGAGCCAGAGTCCGGGGGCGGTCCCGTTGGCGTTGGGGATGACCTCGGCGCCGTCGGGTACGTCGGCTTGCGCGTCGTTGAGCGGCGAGTACACGATCTTCCGCGCCGCGAGTCGCGCGCGAATGGACTCCAGGACCGCGTCATCGCGAACGAGCGGCCGGCCCGTCACCTGGACGAGCGCCTCCCGCGTGCGATCGTCCACGGTGGGACCAAGGCCGCCAATCGTCACGACGACGTCGGCCCGCGCGGCCGCGGCGCGCAGAGCGTCGATCATCGCGGGGAGATCGTCCGGCACGGTGGCGTGCGACACGACGCGCAGGCCTGCCTCTCGCGCACGCGTGGCGAGGTACGGGAAGTTCGTGTCACGCGTTTGCGCGAGGAGAATCTCCGTGCCGACGGAGAGGATGGCGATGTCGAGGCTCACGCATCTCCTGGAATGGAACGTCACCGGCCGCCCGCGCGGCGCCGATCGCGCTCGGTCCTAGTGGCGGATCAGCGCGAGGAGGTGCAGCACCGCGTGCGTGGACGCGCACGCATACACGCCGGCGATGAGATCGTCCGCCATGATGCCGAGTCCGCCGGGCAGTCGTTGCGCGCGATTGGCCGGCTCGACCTTCACCACGTCGAACACACGGAAGAACAGGAACGACAGCGCGGTCGCTTGCACCGTGTGCGGGAGAAACGCGAGCGCGAGCAACTGCCCCGCGACCTCGTCGATCACGATCGGGTGCGCGTCGTGTCCCAGCTCGCGCTCGGCGTCGTCGGCGAAGCGAATGCCGAAGCCGGCCACGGCGACGCCGAGCAACACGATCGGCCAGCCGTACGCGGGTTGTCCCACGGCACCGCTCAACGCGGGCGCACCGAGGTACGCGAGGATCGCGACGACGAGACTCGCCCACGTCGCGGGTGCGACGGGCATGTAGCCCACGCCGAAGAATGTCGCGATCGCTCGAACGAGAATGGCTACATCTCCCGGCGGCCGGCCATCGCGCTGGCCAGCGTCGCTTGATCGGAGAACTCCAGGTCGGATCCGACGGGCACGCCGCGCGCGATGCGTGTCACGCGCGCGCCGGACGCCTTGAGTACGCGCGAGAGATACAGCGCGGTTTGCTCGCCACTCGCGTTGGGGTTCGTCGCGAGCACGATCTCCTGCACGGCTCCGCGGGCGAGACGCGCCTCGAGTTGCGTGATCGTGAGGTCGTCGGGCGTGATGCCGTCGACGGGGCTGAGCGCGCCGCGCAGCACGTGATACACGCCGCGGAATCCGCCGGAGCGCTCGATGGCGAGCACGTCGACGGGTTGTTCCACGACGCAGATCGTCGTGCGATCACGTTGCGGGTCGTTGCAGATCCGGCAGGGGTCGGATTCCGCGATGTTCCCGCACGTCGAGCAGAAACCCACGCGCTCCTTTGCGTCGCGAATCGCCGCGATCAAGCGCTCTGCGTCTTCCTGCGGCACGCGCAGAATATAAAACGCGAGCCGCTGCGCCGTCTTGCGCCCGATGCCAGGCATGCGCGCGAATTGATCGACGAGCGTTTCCACGGTCGACGAACTGAATTGCACGGGGGGTTTCTGCATCGCGCTTAGAACATCCCCGGCGGGAGCGGGAGGCCGGCCGTGATCTTGGCCATCTCGGCGCGCGCGAGCTCGTCGGCCTTCTGCCGCGCGCCGTTCACCGCGGCGACGATCAAGTCCTCGAGCATCTCCGTGTCGGCCGGATCGACGACTTGCTTGTCGATCTTCAGCGCGATCAGTTCTTGCCGGCCGTTCATGCGCACGGTCACCATGCCGCCGCCCGCGGAGAAGTCGATCTCCTTGTTGCCGAGTTCCTCCTGCACGCGCGCCATGTCCGCCTGCATCTTCTGCGCTTTCTTCAGTATGCCGCCGATGTCTTTCACGTCGTCCCCTCGATGCTCGTGTGAATCTCCCCGTCGAACAGCTCGACCACCCGGTCGAGCAGCGTGCGGTCGATGATGTCGGGGACGGTGCGCTCCAAGACGGCCACGGGACGCGCGGGCGCGTCGCTGATGTGCGCGACCACCTTGCGCAATCCCGTGCTCTCCCCGAGAACGTGACCGAACGCCGACCGGATCACGGCGAAGCTCTTGATCGCTTCGAGCGATTGACGTTCGAAGTTGCCCGCCACTCCCAACATCAGCACGCCGCCGTCGAACGACGTCACTGTTGCCTGCTCGAGGATCATCCCAAGCTTCACGTCGCTCCGCGCGGCGGTTTCCAC
>CAZEPH010000428.1:0-2737 GCA_964514075.1 uncultured bacterium
GGAGGCCGGCTGCGTCATCGTGAGCGGTCTCGCGCGCGGCATCGACGCGGTCGCGCACACGCGAGCGCTGGACGCGGGTCGTCGGACCATCGCCGTGCTCGGGACGGGCATCGACGTGTGCTACCCGGGAGAGCACCGCGCGCTTGCGGAGCGCATCGCCGCGCACGGCGCGCTCGTCAGCGAACTCCTGCCCGGCGCTCGTCCGCTCTCGCACCACTTCCCGGCGCGCAATCGCATCCTGAGCGCGTTCACGCAGTGCGTGATCGTGGTGGAAGGGGGCGTGAAGAGTGGTGCGCTCGTGACCGCGCGCGCGGCGCTCGATCAGGGACGCGAGGTCGGCGCGGTTCCGGGCGACGTAACGTCGGCCGGGAGCGCGGGCCCGCACGCTCTCCTGCGCGACGGCGCGCTCCTCGTGGAATCCGCGGCCGACGTGCTCTGCGCGATCCACGCCTCCGTGCATCATCGCAGCGGAGCACGTGCGGCTCCTCCTGCGACGGGCGGGGTTCCGAAGGAACTCGCACCGCACCTGGGAGTGCGGCCGCGCCCGTTGGACGAACTCGTTGACGCGACGGGCGTGCCCGCATCAAATCTCGCGGCGCTGCTCGAACGGCTCGTCGTGGCGGGGGTCATCGAACGTGAGGCGAATGGCGGATACGCGCTGCCCGTGAAGCACGCAACCGCGAGGAACACAACGGAGACCGAGTGGACTTCAAAGACTATTACGCCATCCTCGGCGTGAGCCGAACGGCATCGACCAAGGAAATCACGAGCGCGTACCGGCGGCTCGCGAAGCAGCATCACCCTGACGTCAACAAGAGCGACCCGAAATCGGCGGAACGCTTCAAGGACATCAGCGAGGCGTACACCGTGCTGAGCGACGCGGAGAAGAGACGTCGCTACGACGCGCTCGGGGCGGACGGCGGTGCGCGCGCACCGTTCGGCGCGGAGGGATTCCGCACGCCCCACACGGGTGGCGGCGGGGCCTCGGGGTTCAGCGACTTCTTCGAGGCGATCTTCGGCGGGGGGATGTCGTTCGAGTCGATGTTCGAGGACGCGGTCGGGCACACGACGCCCGCGCGCGTGGAGTACGACGTTCCCGTCACGCTCTCCGAAGTGCAAACGGGAACCACGCGTTCTCTCACGCTCCCGCCGACGCGGTGCCCGACGTGCCACGGAACCGGCGAGATCGCGACACAGAATCGATCGGGGCGACGGCGAGTGGCGGTCACGCGCGGCGTGTGTTCGGCGTGCGGCGGACGCGGTGCGACGGGCGAGCAGCGAACCATCGACGTGAAGATTCCCGCGGGCGTCTCCGACGGCGCGCGTCTGACGGTGCGCCCTCGCGGCGCGCGATCCGGCGACATCGTCTTGGTGGTGCGCTACACGCCGCATCCCGTGTTCACCGTGGACGGACGCCACGTGCGTGTGACGGTGCCGGTCTACGATCACGAGGCGGCGCTCGGCGCGGTCATCGAGGTTCCGCTCCTGCGCGGCAGCGTGCGGCTCACGATACCTGGAGGGTCGACATCCGATCAGATCCTCCGGGTGAAGGGCCACGGTCTCCCGGGGCGCGGGGGAGAAGCGCCCGGCGACGTGCTTGTGCGTCTTCGCATCGTGCAGCCTCCGCGTCTCAGCACGGACGAACGCGCCGCGTACGAGGACCTGCGCACCGCTCGCGAACGGGCCCACGCAAGCGATCCCCGCTCCGACCTCGCTCGCGCAGTGCGCGAGGCCGGATAACCACGGGGTCAGTCGATCGCGCTCCACACGAGCGCTGCCGCCGCGATGCCGACCGCGTCCGCGACGAGGTCCCGTGCGCTCGCCCCCTGCCGCGGCCCGGCCGGCCGCATCCACGCATCGTGCAGTTCCTTCGCCGCGCCTGCGGACGCGGCGCCGGCGATGGACCAGTCCGTCTCGTGCGTCGTCGCGCGCAACACGACGTACAGTCCCGCTGAGAGACCCGCATGCAGGCGTTTGTCCGCTGCAGTCCACGGACTCTCGCGCGCGGGGGGAAGCCAGAAGTGGCGCCGGGCCTGCACGGAGTCGGCGGGCGCCGCGACCGAAGATGAGGCCAACACGGCGAGTGCGACGATGGGGCCCGTCACTGCGCGCCGCCGAGCAAGTAGTCGCCAAGCGCGTGCCGCGTGCTGGGAAAGGCCAGGTCGTTCCACGGGATGTCGTCCCGCCCGAAGCTGCGTACGTCGAGGCTTTCGTCGCGCGCGTGCAGACGGCCGCCGACGTACGTCGTGCGATACACGATGATGATCAACCCGCGCCGCCGGTACGAGTACACGTTGAGCAGGCGGTCCACTCGCACGCATACGCCCACCTCCTCGCGCGTTTCGCGCACGACCGCTTCCTCCGCGCTCTCGCCGCGATCCACGTAGCCGCCGGGAAACACCCATGCGCCGTAGCCCGGGTCGATCGCACGGCGCAGCAACACCACCCCGCCATCCAGCGTGAAGATACCGCCGACGGCAACCGAGGGGCCGTCGTAGTGCACGAAGTCGCACGCCGTGCACGCGAGGCGGTCCGGCTCGAACGGTTTGAACCGCCGCG
This sequence comes from uncultured bacterium, assembly GCA_964514075.1. Taxonomy (GTDB): domain Bacteria; phylum Eisenbacteria; class RBG-16-71-46; order CAZEPH01; family CAZEPH01; genus CAZEPH01. The sequence continues at coordinate 2,560 of CAZEPH010000428.1, forward strand.
CCGCGAGCGGTGCGGCGCACGCAGGGCAATACCGATACGTCATTCGTTCTCCTCTCCGCGCGGAGAATGTCCACGCGCGTGACGGGCTGTCAACGCGCGGTGCGTCGTGGAGTCCGCGCGCTCCGGTTTCGAGCCTCTGGTAGGATCGTCGCATGAAGAGCACCCAGCGAGCGATCCC
>CAZEPH010000429.1:0-2735 GCA_964514075.1 uncultured bacterium
GTTCGATCATCCGCTGTTCCGCGTGCTGTTCTTCGGCCTGATGACGCTCGCCACGGCGGTCATCGTGGCACTGATGACGCTCTTTCACGCGTTCGGCCGCGTGGGGTCGCCTGCTTCCTAGGAGCCGTCGTGTCTCTGCTGCACTCGCTGCTGGGTGAGGGAACTGCGTGGGCGCACTCGACTGCGCCCGCGGTCGTTCCGTCCACGTCTGGTCCCGCGCTCGTGTACGGCCCGCCGCTACCGCCGCCGCCCACCTTCAGTTGGACGGAGTGGGACGCGCACCTGAGCACCGTGATCGGCATCGTGCTCGTGAGCGCGCTCTACCTGTACGGCGTGACGGTCCTGCGGCGCCGGAACAACTGGGCGCCGCGCACGCCGTGGGGACAGGTGGCGCTGTTCCTCGCCGGGATGGTGGTGCTGTTCTTCTCTCTCAACGGCCCCATTCACGACCTGAGCGACACGTTCCTCTTCAGCGCGCACATGGTGCAGCACCTGCTGCTCGCGCAGATCATCCCGCCTTTGTGGCTCGCGGGCTTGCCGCCGTGGCTCATTCGTCCGCTCGTGCGCCATCTCTCCGTGCGTCGCTTCGTGCGTGCGTGCACCACCATTCCGGGCGGCTTCCTACTCTACAGCGTGATCTTCTCGCTGTGGCACGTCCCGCTGTTCTACAACATGATGATGGCGAATCACGACATCCACATCGTGATGCACCTGATGGTGCTCGTGACGGCCACGTGCATGTGGTGGCCCGTCGCCGGATCGCTCGCCGAGCTACCGCGTCCCTCCGAGCCCGCGCAAATGCTCTACATGTTCCTCCTCGGCATTCCGATGATGGGCGTCGCCGCGCTGATTACACTCTCGCCGGAGGTGTTGTATCCGTGGTACGAGAAGGCGCCGCGCATGTGGGGGCTCTCGCCGCATGACGACCAAGTGCTCGGCGGGCTGATCATGTGGGTGCCCGGCGCGTTCGCGTACTGGATCGCGATGACCGTCGTATGGTTCCGTTGGGCGGGACGCGACAAGTCGCTCCTGCACGACACGCCGCTCACGATCCCGCGTGCGCCCGCGCTTGAGCCGCGCACGTAACGTCGCGAGATGAAGCTCGCTCGCAAGCTTGCGTTGTTTCTCCTGCTCGGCATGTTCGTGGTACTCGTGACCGATGCCACGATCGGCATCCTGCAAGAGGAGCGGCTGCTCACCAACGACATGCGCGCGGACGAGTATCAAACGGGCCGCGCTCTCGCGCTGGCGGCCGCCGATCTGTGGCGCCTCGGCCAGCAGGAGCGTGCGAAGCGGCTCGTCACCGATGCGAACGCCTCCACGGCATCGAAGTTCGTTCGGTGGGTGGATCTCAGCCCAACAGCGCACCCCGACGACGCCCCCCGCGTACACAGCGACTCGCTGCGCCTCGTGCGGAGCGGGCGGAGTATCGGAGCGATCCGCGAGGAGCCGAGCGGGGCGCGGTCGTTCTACACATACGTTCCGGTCGTTGTGGACGGCACCGCAGTTGGGGCGGTGGAGATTTCGGAGAGTCTCGATACGCAGGAGCGGCACATCGACCGCATCCTTCTACGGCGGACGCTCTCCACGCTCGCGATCATCCTGTTGAGCGCGGTGCTGGCCGTGGTCCTGGGAGCGACGTTCGTCGGGCGTCCCGTGCAGGCCCTGGTGGAGAAAGCGCGTCGCGTGGGCGAGGGCGATCTCACCGGTCCGCTCGCGCTCACGCAGCGCGACGAGATCGGCGAGCTCGCGCGCGAGATCAACGCGATGTGCGAGCGATTGCAGACCGCGCAAGATCGCATCGAAACCGAGATGTCCGCACGCATCGCGGCGAACGATCAGCTCCGGCACGCGGACCGACTCGCGACCGTGGGCAAGCTTGCGTCCGGGATCGCGCACGAACTCGGCACCCCGCTCAACGTGGTCTCGCAACGCGCGAAGATGATCGCCGTGGGCGAGGTCGCGGACGGCGAGGCGCGCGAGAGCGCGCGCATCGTGGTCGAGCAGTCCGAGCGCATCGCGGGCGTGATCCGGCAGCTCCTGGATTTCGCACGCCGCCACGCGCCGCGAACCGCGGTGCAGGATATCCGGCCGCTCGTCGAGCAGACATTCCGCCTGCTCACCCCGCTCGCACAGCGCGCTCGCGTGGACATGCACATGGACTCCGCGGATGGTCCCGTCCTTGCTGCGGTGGACGGCGGGCAGATCCAGCAGGTTCTGACCAATCTCGTCATCAACGGCATCCAGGCGATGCCGGACGGCGGGACGATCGGCATCGCGCTCGGACACAGGGCGGCGCGTCCACCCGCGGATCACGCGGGATCGGAGGGCGACTACGTGTTCGTCGACGTGAGCGATGCCGGAGAAGGCATCCGGGAGCACGACCGGATGCGCATCTTCGAGCCGTTCTTCACCACGAAAGACGTGGGGGAAGGAACGGGACTGGGGTTGGCAGTGGCGTACGGTATCGTGCAGGAGCACGGCGGATGGATCGAGGTTCGGTCGTCGACGCAGAAGGGGTCGGTGTTCTCGCTCTATCTCCCGCCCGCGAGGGTGGCGTGAACGGACGCGTGCTGGTGGTCGACGACGAGCGCAGCATGTGCGACCTGCTCGTGGAAGCGCTCGGGCGCAGGGGTTTCAGCGTGCGCGCGGCGCTGTCCGTGGCGGTGGCGCTCGACGTGCTGGAACGCGACGACTTCGACACGATCGTGACTGACGTCAACATGGGCGGCATG
>CAZEPH010000430.1:0-2732 GCA_964514075.1 uncultured bacterium
CGCCTGAGTGAGGCGCACGCTGTCCACGGAATGGATCAGCGCGGCGCACTCGACGGCGCGGCGCACCTTGTTCCGCTGCAACGTGCCGATCATGTGCCAGCGCACATCGGCCGGCAGCACTGCGGCCTTCTGCACGAGTTCCTGGATGCGGTTCTCCCCGAACTCACGCAACCCGCACTCGTACGCCTCGCGCAGCACCTCGGCCGGCTGCGTCTTCGACGCGGCCACCAGACGGACGCTCGCCGCGGGCCGGCCCGCGCGCGATGCCGCGCGCGCAATGCGTTCGCGCACGTCGGCGAGCCGGTCTGCGAGTTGTACGGCGGTGCCCACCATTCCTGCCTCCCGTGCAAAGCGTGCGAGTGTACGCATCGGCGGCGGAGCGTCGCAACTCATAATGGACAGTCTCCGGCGGACGTGGCAGTTTGGTGAGGTTGCGCCCCTTCCCGTCACATGATGCGAGGAGACGATCATGAAACGACTCATCACGCTCGCCGCCGCGTGTGCGGCTCTGGCGAGTGCGTCGGGGTGCGACGATACGCCGATGAACCCCGGAGGCGGCGGCGGAGGCGGGACGACCGTGACGATCACCGTGCAGGACTTCCAGTTCGCAAACGGCGATCGGACCGTCACCGTCGGAACGAAGATCGTGTGGACGAACGCGGGCTCGGCCGGGCACACCGTCACGAGCGATGGAGGGATGTGGGCGGAGCAGATCATCCCCTCCGGCTCTTCCACGACGGCCATCACCTTCAACACCGTGGGGACGTTCGATTATCACTGCCGCTTTCATCCGAGCATGATCGGCACGATCACGGTCCAGCCGTGAGGGGACGGATGCGCGCGGCCTGCGCACTCGCGGCCGGTGCGATCCTCGCAGGCTGCGGCGGTTCGATGGAGCCGCCGCGGAACGTGAGCGTCACGATCACCGGCACCGACAGCACAGACGTGTTCACGCCTGCGCGCGTCACCGTGCGCGACGGCGACACCGTCGTGTGGACCAACTCCGACGACACGCCGCACCAACTCATCAGCGGTGACGGTGGCATCCTCTTCGGATCGGACTCGATCGCGCGCGACGCGCAGTATTCCTTCACCTTCACGACGACCGGAACGATCGGATACTCGTGCACGCTGCACCCCGGATCGACAGGAACGATCGTCGTGGAACCACGCTGACACACGGGAGGCACACGAGTGGAGACGCAGGCAGATAGCTTCGGGGCGCGGCACACGCTCCGCGCGGGGAACGCAACGTATCGCTACGTTTCGCTGCCGCGTGTGGTGGCGGCGGCGGGCGGAGAACTCGCGCGCCTTCCCTATTGCCTGCGTATCTTGCTCGAAAACCTCGCGCGCTCGGAAGACGGACGCACCGTGCGACGCACCGACGTGGAAGCGCTCGCGCGGTGGACGCCGGGCGCCTCGTCGGTCGACGAGATTCAGTTCACGCCGGCGCGCGTGCTGTTGCAGGACTTCACCGGCGTGCCCGCTGTCGTGGATCTGGCCGCGATGCGCGACGCGATGGCGCGCTTGGGCGGCGCACCCGCGCGCATCAACCCGCTCTGTCCCGTGGATCTCGTGATCGACCACTCGGTGCAGGTGGACGTCGCCGGAACGCCCGATGCGTTCGCGGACAACGCGCGTATCGAGATGGAACGGAATCGCGAGCGGTACGTCTTCCTGCGCTGGGGGCAGACGGCGCTCGCGAACTTCCGCTGCGTGCCGCCCGACACAGGGATCGTGCACCAAGTGAACGTGGAGTACCTCGCGTCGGTCGTGTGCACGCGCGACGGGAACGGCGAGCGCTGGGCGTTCCCCGACACGCTCGTCGGCACGGACTCGCACACCACGATGGTGAACGGGCTCGGCGTCCTGGGATGGGGCGTGGGCGGGATCGAAGCAGAAGCCGCGATGCTCGGTCAGCCGATCGCGATGCTCGTGCCGAGCGTGGTCGGCGTGCGGCTGGACGGACGTTTGCCCGCGGGAACGACCGCGACGGATCTCGTGCTCACGGTCACGCAGATGTTGCGCGCGCACGGCGTCGTCGGAAAGTTCGTCGAGTACTTCGGGGCGGGTCTTGCATCGCTCTCGCTCGCGGATCGCCTCACCATCGCGAACATGGCACCGGAGTACGGCGCGACGATGGGGTTCTTCCCCGTCGACGAGGAGACGCTCGCGTACCTGCGCCTGACCGGGCGCGAGGACGCACACGTCCAGTTGGTCGAGGCGTACTGCCGCGCGCAGGGACTCTTCTACACCCTCGATGCCCCCGCGCCGTCCTACAGCGAAACGCTCTCGCTCGATCTGGCGACGGTGGTGCCGAGTCTCGCCGGGCCGCGACGGCCGCAGGATCGTGTGCCGCTGCCGTCGGTGCCCGCGTCATTCGATTCGTTCGCGGAGCAACAACTCGGCGGTCGAGCCGCGCCGGCAACCGGCGAGGTCACGCACGGTTCCGTGGTCATCGCTGCTATCACGAGCTGCACGAACACGTCCAATCCGTCCGTGATGCTCGCGGCGGGACTGCTCGCCCAGAACGCCGTCGCGCGCGGCTTGTCCACCAAGCCGTGGGTGAAGGCGAGCCTCGCACCCGGTTCGCAGGTCGTGACCGACTACCTGAACGCGGCGGGTGTGAGCGGCGCGCTCGACGCGTTGCGCTTCCATCTCGTGGGTTACGGATGCACGACGTGCATCGGCAACAGCGGCCCGCTCTCGGAGAGTGTGACGCAGGCGGTCAC
>CAZEPH010000431.1:0-2699 GCA_964514075.1 uncultured bacterium
ACGTCGCGATGCGCGATGCCGTGCACGACGAGCAACGTCGGGTATCCGCCGTCGAGTGCGGCCACCGCGGGCGCATCCAGCCCGTGCGCGTGCACCACGTCGGGATGCAGCGCATCCAGCACACGCCGCACGCGCCGCGCGTCGGCTCCCGCCACGCGCAGAGAAAACGGCAAGCGATTCGCCGCAGCGAGCAAGTGCACGTGCACGCGGCCATCCATGCGCGCCTCGTCGGGCCCGCCGTCGAGCCGCACGCTCACCACGTGCACGTCCACGTCGGAGCGGCGCGCCAGCTCGTGTGCCGTCGCGTAGCCGACGGCCTGCATGCCGCCGTGGCATTCCGCACCAACGGACGGGTACGCCCCGCCGAGAACGACGCGCATTACGCGGGGCGGCGCGCGTACAACGAGACGGTGGGCGTGAGCGCGTAGAAGAGCAGCTTCGCGCCGAGCGCGCGGCCGGCCCCGCCCAGCATCCACCGGCCCAGCGCGCGCGGGCCGGTCATCTGCTCGGGCCGCATGAGGTCGAACCGGTCGAACACATGCAAACCGTGCGCACGCAGGACGCGCGCGAGTTGCGGCGTGGAGAACCAATGCACCGCGGGAAAGTCCGTGTAGTTCACCATGTCGCGCCGGTGCGCCATGATCCATGCGAGAACGCGATCACGTACGGGCGCCGGCAGCCACGGGTAAAACGGAAAGCCGTTCACCTCGCCTTGAAAGGGATGGCGCGCATTGGTCGTGTGCAACACGAGCACGCCGCCGGGCGCGAGCACGCGCACGGCCTCATCCACCACGCTGCGCCAATCGGGCACGTGCTCGAGGAGAGAGTTCAGCGTCACGACATCGAACTGCGCGGACGCCAACGGCAAGCGCGTCGCATCGGCGACCACGCCGCGAAACGACACGGCGGTGAGCCCGGGCCGCTGCCGCGCGCGCGAGAGGAACTCGCGATCGAAGTCCGCGCCGGTCACGTGCGCGCCGCGCGCGGTCCAGTGCACGCTCCACGCGCCCGTACCGCACCCGACGTCCAGCACGCGCAGCGGCGTCCGCGCGGGCAGGAGGTGCGCAAAGCGCGCGTGCTCGCGCTCGAACTCCGCGGGATCGCCCGGCGGGCCGACGGCGATGCGATTCTGCGCGAGGTAGGCGGCGCGGTTCTCGTCCGTCACCAGGGAGTCTGTCGACACGCGCGCAGAATAGCATGGTCCCTCCGTTCGCGCGTGCCGTCGTTGACACTCCGTGACGCGGCCCGTAGGCTCCTCGGCCGATGACCCCGTTCCATCGCCCGCAGCGCCTCGAAGCGCTTCCGCCCTACTTGTTCGTCGAGATCGATCGCTTGAAGAAAGCGGCGATGGCCGACGGCGTCGACGTGGTCGATCTCGGCATCGGCGATCCGGATCTGCCGACGCCGCCGGAAATCATTGCCGCGCTGAGCGACGCCGCGACGAATCCACGCTTCCACCAATACCCGCCGAGCGACGGGCTCCCCGAGCTGCGCGCGGAAATCGCGCGATGGTTCGCCGGGCGCTTCGACGTCGCGCTCGACCCGGCGCGCGAGATCCTCCCGGTGATCGGATCGAAGGAGGGTCTCGGACACACGCCCCTCGCACTCGTGAATCCCGGCGATCGTGTGCTCATTCCCGATCCCGCGTACCCCGTGTATCGCTCGGGGACGATCTTCGCGGGAGCGGAGCCGGTCACGCTGCCGCTGCACGCATCGAACGGGTTCCTTCCCGACCTCGACGCCATTCCGCCAAGCGATCTGCGCGGTGTGAAGCTGCTCTTCCTCAACTACCCAAATAACCCGACGGCGGCCGTGGCGGACCGCGCGTTCTGGGAGCGCGTCGTCGCGTTCGCGGAGAAACACGGCATCTTTGTTGTGTCGGACGCCGCGTACTCTGAGACGACGTTCGACGGATTCCGCGCGCCGAGTCTCATGCAAATCCCGGGTGGGAAAGACATCGGCATCGAAATGCACTCGCTCTCGAAGACGTACAGCATGACGGGATGGCGCATCGGCTTCGCTGTGGGGCATCCGGAACTCCTGAGCGCGCTCCACGCGATCAAGTCGAACCTGGACTCGGGACAATTCGGCGCGGTGCAGATGGCCGCGCGCGCGGCGCTCGCACTGCCGTCGAGCGTGCCGCAGCAGATCACGGAGACATATCGCGCGCGCCGCGACGTACTCGTTGCAGCGTTACGCGCTGCGGGCTGTACGATCGAGGCGCCCCGCGGCACGTTCTTCGTGTGGGCGCCGGTGCCGCGCGGCATGGCGTCGATGGACTTCGTCGGACGGTTGCTCCGCGAGGCCGGCGTGGCGACCGTCCCGGGAAACGGATTCGGCGTGGCGGGCGAGGGGTTCTTCCGCATGTCGGTCACGTCGGACATCGAGCGCGTGCGCGCAGCGGGCGCACGCATCGCGGCGCTCGCGCCGTGGGCCGTGACGAGCGCACGTTCGTAGACCGCCCGCATGCCCCCGGAACAGGCCGGTGAGACCGGCGTCGTGATGCGTCTCCAGAAGGTGCTCCTGTACGGCTACCACGGCGTGAGCGCCGCGGAGCGCGAAGTCGGGACGCGCATCGAGGTCGACGTGGAGTTGCGCCTGCGTCCCGCGGAGCGCGACACGTTGACCAGCACCATCGACTACCGCGAGGTATACCGCGTTCTAGAGGAGGTCGTGACGCAGCGCCGCTTCAAACTGCT
>CAZEPH010000432.1:0-2694 GCA_964514075.1 uncultured bacterium
ATTGGTTTCGCAGCGATCGTTCACGACGATGTTGCCGCGCTTGTCCATCGCCACTCCGAGCCGCTCCAATCCGAGATGGCTCGTGCACGCGCGGCGTCCCACCGCGACGAGCACACGCTCGAACGTGCGCTCCTGCGCCGCGCCCCCCTTCGCGGGCGCGAACGACAGCGTCCATCCGCCCGAGGCTTTCTTCGCGCCGGCCACCGACGTCTCCGTGAGTATTTCAATCCCGCGATCCGTGAACGACTTCTTGGCCGCGTCCGCGATCTCCGTGTCGATGCCCGGCACGATGCGCGGCATCAACTCGAACACGGTGACCTTCGCCCCCAAGCGCGTATACACCACCGCGAACTCCAACCCCACCGCTCCCGCGCCAATCACCGCGAGCGTCTTCGGCACGCTCGTGATGTTCATCGCGGACGTGGAGTCGAGCACGCTCGTGTGATCGAACGGGAGGATCGGCAACTGAATCGGCGCGGAGCCGGTCGCGACGACGATCGCGCGTCCGCTCACGGTCTTCTTCGATCCGTCCTTCGCCTTCACCGCGACGCGATCGCGCGCTTCCAGTGCGGCTTCGCCCTCGATGTAGTCGCAGCCGTTCGCCTTGAGCAACTGCGCGACGCCGGTCGTCATCGCGGTGACCGTCGTATCTTTGTGCTTCATCATGCCGGGCAGGTCGGCCGTCGCGCCGGTCACCTTCACGCCGAGCTTCTCCGCGTGCTGGAAGTGCTCGAGCATCGCGGTCGAGTAGAGCAACGCCTTCGTCGGAATGCAGCCGATGTTCAAGCACACGCCGCCCGGCTTGTCCTTCTCGATAACGGCCGCGCGCAGTCCGAGCTGCGCGGCGCGAATGGCGGCGACGTATCCGCCAGGTCCGGATCCAATGACGACGATGTCGTACTGCGGGCTCTCAGCCATTGTGTCCTCACATGTGGTCGGCGGGGCGGGGCTCCCCGCGGGGCCGCGATACTATCACGCGCGCAAGAAGCGGAGCAATTTCGCAGGCCACGGCGCTGCGGAGGCGCGGGACGCTGCTTGCGCACGGTCCATTACCGAGGGTACTGTGATCGCATGCGACTCGCTCATTCCAAACTGACCGCGCAAGGACAGGTGTCCGTGCCGTCCGCGGTTCGGCGAAAGCTCGGCATCGGCCCCGGCTCCGTCATCGAATGGGGCGAGGAGGGCGAAGTCATCGTGGTGCGACGCGCCGGCCGGTATTCGTCGGAAGACATCCACCACGCGCTTTTCCCCAAGAAGCCGGCGAGACGGAGTCTCACCGACCTCAAGGACGGCATCGCCCGCGACGTCCGGACACGCCGTGCGCGCGGTTGACACAAACGTCCTGGTTCGCCTGATCACGCGAGACGATCCCGCACAGGTCTCCGCCGCGGAGGCGTTCGTCGCGCGCGGGGCGTGGGTGTCGCATGTGGTGCTCGTCGAGGTGACATGGGTGTTGTCGTCCGTCTACCGCGTGGACAACGCGCGCATCGCTCTTGCAGTGGACGGTCTCCTGAACCACGCAACGCTCACACTGCAGGAACCGGAGTCGGTGGCGGCCGCCCTTCACCGCTTTCGCACAACCCCTGCTCTCGGCTTCTCGGATTGCTTGGTCTTGGAGAGCGCGCGCCGGGCAGGGCACTTGCCGCTCGGCACCTTCGACCGGCGGCTGGGAAAGGCGGAGGGCGCGCAACACATCAGGCGGTCGTAGCAGACGGGCCCCTCCCGCCGAAGCGGAGCGGGCCGTCTGTGACCGAAACGGTACGACTCGCGTTATGCGCCGACGACCATCATCTCCGGGTTCTCCAGCGACTCGCAGATCTGCCGCAGGAACTGCACGGCGATGTGCCCGTCGATGATGCGGTGATCGAACGTCACCGCGAGCGATGACATGAGCCGCACGACGACTTGATCGTTGCGCACGACGGGTCGCTTCTCGATGGCGTGCACGCCGAGAATCGCCACCTCGGGGTACGCGATGATCGGCGTCGACTGCTTCGCGCCGAACCCGCCGGCGTTGGTCACGGTAAACGTACCGCCGCGGATTTCGTCCAGCGTCACCTTGCCGGAGTGCGCGCGCGCGCCGAGGTCTTCCAGCTCGCGGGCGATCTCGATCACTGTCTTGCGATCGCAGTCGCGGATCACCGGCACGATGAGACCGCGATCGGCGCCCACCGCGACGCCGATGTTGTAGTACTTCTTGTACACGATGGTGTCGCCGACGACCGAGGAGTTGAGCAGCGGCCAGTCGCGCAACGCCATCGCCGCGGCCTTGATGAAGAACGGCGTGTACGAGAGCTTCACACCCTTCGCCGCGAGCTTCTCCTTGAGACGTGCGCGGATGTTCGCGACCGCGGTCATCTCCACCTCGTCGAAGGTGGTGACTTCGGGCGCGGTGTACTTCGAACGCGTCATCGCCTCGGAGATGGCCTTGCGAATGTTCGTCATCGGCACGACTTCTTCGAGGGCGCCGGCGGCTTGCGGCACGTACGGCATCTGCGCGGGCGGCGTGTAGTAGCTCGGCGCCGGGACGCTCGGCGCGACGGCGGCCGCCGGACGCGCGGCGGCCGTGCCCGCACCGCCCTTGTCGATGAACGCTTGCACGTCGTCGCGCGTGATGCGTCCGCCCGCTCCGGTGCCGGCGATCCGCGAGAGATCCACGTTGTGTTCGCGCGCGAGTCGCCGCACCGCGGGCGA
>CAZEPH010000433.1:0-2675 GCA_964514075.1 uncultured bacterium
AGCACGCGCTCCGGTGTGAGCGTCGATCGAGTGAGGGCGATTGCCGCCGTCGCTGTCGCGAGCCAGGCGATTTCGATGAGCGAAGCGGGGGCCACGTCGCGCAGTCCGTAGAACACGCCGCCCACCGCCGCGCGCAACGCGCCGCTCATGGCGAACGCCACGCCGAGCACGACGAGTGTGCGTGGCAACGGCGTTGCGCCGGCCCACCGCCCCACGAGCGGTGAGGCCACCCAGGCAAGTCCGACCAGCGCAACGGCGCACGCGAACGCGACCCCGAGAGCGCGGCGGACCAGACGGCGCAGCGCGGTGGCGTGCCCGCGTGCATCCAGCGCGGCCACCATGCGTTGCATCGTGATGGTGATGCCCAGTTCCGCTCCAACCGCGAAGAGCGCGCCCACCGCACAGGCCGCCGCGTAGCGGCCGAACGCGTCGGTGGAGAACGTACTCGTCACGATCTTCGCCTGCACGAGGGACAGCACGACGACCACGGGGAAGGTGGCCCCGAGAATCGCGGTGTTGCGGACGACGCGCGCCGGGCTCACGTGCGTGCGACGTCCCGGGCGAGCGCGCGCACGAGTTCTACCTCCCAGGACACGCGTGTGCGCCAATCGACGCAGCGTGTCGCGGCAACGCGGTGGGCTCCTGCGGCGAGTCGTGCACGGGTGGCCTCGTCGGACAACACGCGTTGGAGGTGCGCCGCGAGCGCCCCGGCGTCGTCCGGAGGGACGATGTACCCGGCCACGTCGTGCGGGACGAGCGTCGATGTGGCGCCGGCGTCGGTCGCGACGACCGGCACGCCCATCACGAGCGCCTCGCACGTGGGAATGCCCGCGTTCGTTTGCTCGCTCGTCGCGGCGAACACGTCGCTCGCAGCCAGATACTGCGGCACGTCGTCGTGTGGCACCGCGCCCACGAACCACACCGCGTGTCCGACGCCGAGTTGCTGGGCGCGCGTCCGCAGTGCGGCGCGCGTCGGTCCGTCGCCGGCGATGATCACCGCGGTGGGCGCGCCGTGCCGCGCCTCGAGCAATGCGGGCACGGCGGCGACCAGCCGGTCCACTCGTTTGTACGGCACGAGGCGCGAGACGCTCAGAACGACGCCGGCGTCGCGCGGAATGCCCAGGGCGTCGCGCACCTCCGCGCGCGTACGCGAGGGCGGAGCGATGCCCCACTCGGCATTGACGCCGTTCGCCCAGAAGAGGAACCGCGACGAGGCCACGCCGTAGCGACGGGCGGCGACGTCACCCTGCGTGCCGTCATCGAGCACGAGCAATCGTGTGCTCGGTGAACGGTACGCGTGAATCGCTTCGGCATTGGTATACCAATCGGCGAGCACGGAGCGTCCGGGGGTCACGAGGTCGCGCACGCCGAACAACTTCGTGACGGTCGCAGCCGGCGGGTCCGTCGCGCGCGCCGCGGCCCGCGCCGCCGGGACACCGTAGGGCGTGTAGGCGAAGATGACGTGCGGCCGCACCGTGCGCGCCGCGATGCACGCCGCGCGCGTGCTCGCGCGCGCAAATGCCGTGTACCAGTACAGCCGCTTGAGCGGTGCGGGGAAGGCGTGTCCGCGCGCGAACACGTCGGGCACGCGATGGAACGTGGCGCGTGCGGTGAGCGGGTCCAGCGCGGGATCTGGTCCGCCGTCCGGCGCGACGTAGTGCACGTCGAATCTCGCGTCCAGGAAGCCGCGCAGCGTTTCGTATTCATCGGAGCATCCCGCTCCCGCGCCCATGGACCAGAACGAACCCCACGGATTGACGATGAGGACACGCGGCGGAAGGGGCGAGGGAGAATGGGACACGCGCTCTCTACTACGCGGAGGCCGTGGGAGTGTCAAGCGACGCGCCGCTCGTTGACACGGTGGCCGCGCCTTCCTAGGCTGCGGCCCGATGAGTGACCCGACCGTCGTCCGCGCCCGCGCGTGATGCGCGCCGATTCGCCGATTCCCTCCGCGCCCTCCGGCGGATGGGGCGACGGCCACGAGCCTCCGCGGCGACGGGGCCGGAAGCGTCGCATCGCTCTCGGGGTCACGCTCATCACGCTCGTCATCGCGGCGGGCGCGACGGTGGCGTGGTCGATCTATCTGTTCCACATGCTCTCCACGGCGCAGTATGCGGGACGCGGCTGGCGCTTCCCGTCGTTCGTGTACGCGGACTGGATGACACTCCGTCCCGGCGCCGCACTCACCCCCGATGCGGTCATGCAGGAGTTGCGCGCGCTCGACTACCGCGCGGTGAACCGCCCGCCGCGCGAAGCGGGTGAGATGCGCGCGGCCCCCGCTCTCCTCGTTGTCGCGCTGCGGCCGTTCCGTTTCCCCGACGGCATGCGCGACGGCGTGACGGTGCGGCTGGAGTTTGGCGGCGGGGTGCTGCGCCGCATCGTGGACGTTCGCTCGCGCAAGACGCTCGCGCTCGTCCGCGTCGAGCCCGTGAAGATCGCGGAGTTCCAAGGCGCGGACCGGCAGCAGCGCACGTACGTGTCGCTCGCGCAGATTCCGGTGGCCCTCCAGCGCGCGGTGATCGCCAGCGAAGACCGACGTTTCTACCAGCACGGTGGCGTGGACCTGCGCGGGCTTGCGCGCGCCGCGCTGCGCGACGTGCGTGCGGGCGGCGTGGTGGAGGGCGGGAGCACGCTCACGCAACAGACCGTGAAGAACGTCTTCCTCTCGCGTCAAC
>CAZEPH010000434.1:0-2668 GCA_964514075.1 uncultured bacterium
GCGACAGCGGCACCGTGGCCGACCACACGTTGCCGCTGCGCGTCATCGCCAGAGCCGTCGCGTTCCAGTCGTTGAAGTCACCGGCGAGGAACACCGCCGTCGCGCCGGCGTTCGTGTACGTGAACGTGGCGCCGTTCGCGCCCGCCCGCACGGCGGCGCGCACGGGAGCGGCGGAGAGCAGGATCAGCGAGAGCACCACGAGCGAGCGAATCGGCATACATCTCTCCATGGCTAGAACCACCCTCGCAACGTCAGCTTGATGATGTCGCGGTTCTCCGCGCTCCCCGCGAGATCGGCGTCATCCACGGGATTCGGGGAATCGCCGATCCACCACGGGCCGTAGGACGCGAAGAGCTCCATGTTGCCGTAGGGACGGAACTGCAGTTCGGTGAACGTGCCGGTGCGCGTGCGCGTCGCGTCGTTGCCGAAGGACAGCCGCGAGTACAGCTTCACGGTGTTCGAGAGGTTGACGCTGCTCTCCAGGGCGTAGAGCTGTTGATGCGTGAGCCGCACGCCTTCCTCCACGCGTCGCGCCTTGAACTGCAGGCGGGCCCACGCGAGCGTGCTCTGCGCGGTCACCTCGGCGAACGCCTCCTGCGTGTTCTGCCGGAAGCTGAGCATGCTCGCCGGTGGCGCCGCGCACTCGGAGCCGCGGCCCGGGCGTGTGAGACCGTCTCGCTCGCGATAAGCGAACTTGCTCGTGAATCCGCCCAGGTACTCCGTGTACATCTCGACGTAGTAGTCCTTCCAGTGCGCGTCTTGGTCGAAGCGCTTGCGGTAGTCCCCGTAGTTCGCGGTCACGGTGATCGCGCGCTGCGGGAGCAAGTACCAGGAGTTGAGGAACCACCCCACTTCGTCCCGCGTGCCGTCGCCCAGGGGGTTGTCCCAGTGCCGGCCCAGGACGCGATAGCTCGGCGCGATCGACAGGTATCCGATCCGCGGCGTGCCCACGCGCAGGCTGCGGACTTCCGCGCGCAGAACGCCGTTCGAGGGGAGGGCGCGCCACAACCCATCGCCGAGGCGGGAGAGGTCGAGTCCCGACGGCGAGTCAGAGCACGGCACGCCATCCACCAGCGTTACGTACTGGAAGTCTCTCTTGCTGGCGTGTGCGTACTCGATCGCGATGTCCGTCGTGGCGATCGTCACGCGCGTATCGACGGCGAGCACGTTGACCCACGACGCGGTGTCTCGCTGAACGACCCCACCGCCCGAGGGGATCTGGAAGATCTGCGGTGACCGCACCGAGCGAGCCTCCGTGAGGCCCAGACGCACGCGGTCTCCCGCGAAGAAGTTCCGCCGCACGCGCAGGATGTGCGCATCGTCCGTGTCGACCGGAGCGTTCGGCGCCGCTCCCGTCGCCGGCGTGCTCTGTCCGCTGAAGTCCGAGGCCACGTAGACGGCGTTGAACCCCTTCGGTCCCCAAGTCTCCAGCCGCAGGCCGCTCGCGTTGCCGTCGTTGCTGGCGTTGCCGGAGACCACCCCGATCAGGTGGTTGTCCACCCAGAACCGCTGCTCGCGCGTGAAGGCGACGGCTTCGTACGCGCGCGGGCCCTTCTCGAGGCGGTACTTGAGGTGCGCCTCCTGCAAGAGGAACGATGGGCGCCGGTCGCTGGACAGGAAGGGATTCCACTGCGCGTACGTCTTGATGAACGCTTCGACATTCGGTTGCGGAGCCGCGAGGAGGCGCAGCTCGAGATAGTTCCAGTCGCTGCCGTCCCCGCTGGTGGAGTGGAAACTCCACGGGTACTGACGATCCTCCTTCCGGATGTCGAGCTGCGTCTGGAAGTATCCTTCGAGCTTCGTCGCAGCGTGCGCGCTCTGCGCGCCGGCCAGCACGCACGCGAGCGCCGTCCACCGAAGCATCGATCGCCGCCGCCGAGTCATGGCCGCCGCACTCCGGGACCGAACGCAAAGGTGAAGCGGTACGAGTTCCCCAGTTCCTTGTGGGTCACGAACGCGACGTCCACCGCCCAGTGCGGCCTGTTCAATCCGAGACCGCCGGTGAGTTGCCATTGCGAGAGTCCCGTCCGCAGAACGAACACATCCGAGAACACGATCTCCCCGCCGAGAGAATGCCGCAGGTTGTTGTCGTCGTCGTGCGTGAGCGCGGCGACGACCGTGCTCGATGGATCCCACCGGTAGCGCCAGTGGACTTCCGCTTCGCGTTGCATGCCGCTTTGCCGAGGAGCCGAGCCGGAACCCGAGCCGCCGAGCAGCGAGACACGCGGCTCCGCGAGGTGGCGCACCACGGCGCCCACCGTCATCGTCGGTCGCGGATCATAGGCGACGCCGACGGTGCCGGTCACCTTCGTCTCGGACGGCGACGCTCCCGGGATACCGTCACGCGCTGCACCGGCGAGCGCGACGCGCGCCACTTCGAGCGCGCCGCCCACCGCATATCGTCCTCGCGCACGCGCGGCCCCGAGCGTGACGACGTCCTCGGTGAGCGCGTCGCGCAGACGCGTCGTGTGCCACGCCGCCGCCACCGGCGTGGAGCCGAGTGGAACGCGCGCGGCGAGCGACGCGATCACCAGGTCGGAGACCGCGTACAAGTGCGTGGAGGTCACCTGCGCGGCGAGGCCGTCGCCCCGCACGAGAAGCGCCGGATTCCAGTACACGGCGGACGGCCCCGAAACATCGGCGCCGGCCGCACGGCCCAGCGCCAGCG
>CAZEPH010000435.1:0-2666 GCA_964514075.1 uncultured bacterium
GCTCGTGGAGATGGACGGCTTCTCCTCGAACGAAGGCGTGATCCTCATCGCCGCGACGAACCGTCCCGACGTGCTCGACCCGGCGCTGCTGCGCCCGGGCCGCTTCGACCGGCAGATCGTCGTGGATCGCCCCGACGTGCGCGGGCGCGAAGGAATCCTGCGCGTGCACTGCCGCAACATCCCGCTCGCCGACGACGTGGAGCTGGGCGTGCTCGCGCGCGGCACGCCGGGTCTGGCCGGCGCCGACCTCGCGAACCTCGTGAACGAGGCCGCGCTCCTCGCCGCGCGGAAGAATCACAAGAAGGTCGGCATGGACGACTTCGAAGAGGCGAAGGACAAGGTGATGATGGGCACCGAGCGGCGTTCGCTCATCATCAACGACGAGGAGAAGAAGACCACCGCGTACCACGAGAGCGGGCACGCGCTCGTGGCGTGGCTCTCGCCGGACAGCGATCCAGTGCACAAGGTCACGATCATTCCGCGCGGCCGCGCGCTCGGTCTCACGCACTACCTGCCGACGGACGACCGCTACACCGGGTCGCGCGAGTACCTCAAGGCGAAGATCTCGATCGCGATGGGCGGGCGCGTCGCCGAGCAGATCATCTTCAAGAAGTTCACGACGGGAGCCGCCGACGACATCGACAAGGCCACCGATATCGCGCGCCGCATGGTGTGCGAGTGGGGCATGAGCGAGCGCCTCGGCCCTCTGCGCTACGGCAAGCACGAGGAGATGGTGTTCCTCGGGCGTGAGATCTCGCAGCAGCGCGACTTCTCGGAGAGCACGGCGATCGCCATCGACCAGGAAGTGCGCCGCATCATCGAGGAGGGACAGCAGGTCGCGACGCGGTATCTGACTGAGAACATCGACAAGCTGCACTTGCTCGCGCAGACGCTGCTCGAGCGCGAAGTCCTCGACGGCGAGGAGATCACCACGGTTCTCACGGGTGGCGTGCTGGAGCCGGCGACCAACCCGCGCCGCCGATCCCCCTCGCGCAGCGAGGGCGCGGAAACGGAGGCGCCGAGTGCCGACGGTGCGCCGGCGGACACCGACGGCGCGCCCGCGAGTGCGGAGGAGGAGACGTCGCCTGCGCCCGCGCCGTCCGGCTCGGATCAAAACGCCGCCGCGCGGAGCGTCGCGCCGACGCCCAAAGCTGGCCCGTCGGGGACAGCGTCGGCTTCGTGAACGCGGAAGGCCGCGACACACTCGAGGGCGCAGCCGCACAGGCTGCGCCCTTCGTGCTGCCCGTGCGGGTGCTCTCGCTCGCCACGGACGCGGACGTACGCCGGGCGATGCTGCGCGTGGGCTGCGATCCCGAGGGTGTCGCGATCATGGCGCCCAACGCGCGCACGCTGGTGGTGTGCGTGGAGGATCTCTCTGCGCCGGCCGCGAACATCCTCAAGCAGGAGATGCTCGCGGCCGGCGGCGACGCGGTGACGCATCGCGACACGATCACCGCGCGTGCGCCGCGCGGACCCGCGCTCGCGTTCGGGTCGCGCGCCGTGCTGTACAGCGTGGCGAAGAAACTCTCCGCACAACCGTTCGGCCTCGCTGCGGTGGGGCAGGCGCTGCGCGCCGCCTTGCAGACCGGCGACGCGCGCGCGCGCGCGTTGCGGCTGCGCGATCGCGTTTTCGAGGCGGACCGTACGCTCGTGATGGGCGTGCTCAACGTGACGCCCGACTCGTTCTCCGACGGCGGATGCTTTGTCGACGTCCGCGCGGCGCGCGCGCACGCGGAGTCGATGCTGGGCGACGGCGCCGACCTGATCGACGTCGGCGGCGTCAGCACGCGTCCCGGATCGCACGGCATCGACGAGGACGAGGAGTTGCGCCGCGTGTTGCCGGTGCTGGACGAACTGCAGGCGCTCGGCGCGCCCGTCTCCATCGACACGACGTCGGAGCGCGTGGCGCTGGCCGCCTGCGTGCGCGGCGCCGTGCTCGTCAACGACGTGAGCGGACTCCGCGAGAGCGACGCGCTCGCCCAGGTCGCGGCCGAACACGACGCGGGCCTGTGCGTGATGCACATGCGCGGCACGCCCGCGACCATGCAAGACGACGTGCGCTCCGACGACGTCGTGCGCGACGTGGTGCGTGCGCTCGCCGCGAGCGCCGCGCGAGCGACGGACGCGGGCGTGGCGCGAGAGTCGATCGTCGTCGATCCGGGACTGGGGTTCGGCAAGTCCGTCGCACAGAACGGTGTGCTGCTGCGCCGTCTGGGCGACGTGTGCGCGCTCGGGTATCCCGTGCTGGTCGGGGCGTCGCGCAAGTCGTTCCTCGGACGATGGGCGGCGGCGAACGGCGCTGCCGATCCGCTCCCCGTCGATGCGCGCGGCGACGCGAGCGTCGCCGCCGCGGTGCTCGCAGCCGCGCGCGGCGCGCGCATCGTGCGCGTGCACGATGTGCGCGCGACCGCGGAGGCCGTGCGCGTCGCCGACGCCGTGCGCTCCGCGGAGGACGACGCGTGATCGAGATGCTCGAACGCCTCGCCCTGCACGGCTACCGGGAGTGGCTACTTTCCGCGCTTGACGTTCTCCTTGTCGCGGCCGTGCTCTATCGCATCTTCTTGATCATCCGCGGCACGCGCGCCGCGCAGATGTTCGTCGGGTTGATCGGGATCATCCTCGCGTCGATCGTCGCGCAGTGGATCGAACTGGACACGGTGAACTGG
>CAZEPH010000436.1:0-2663 GCA_964514075.1 uncultured bacterium
CTGTGATCATGGCGATCCCGCTCGAGAGCGGAATGCGAAAATTGTCGTCGATCGGAATCGGCAGCGCTTCGAACACCGTCGCCACGAACGAGCCCACGAGCAACGCAAACCACGTGAGCGGCGGCGCCGCTAGACGGGACGCGGGGAGCTGCATCATGACGGCGCTCACGATCAGGCACGACACGAAGCACGCGAGTGAACCTTCGACCGTCTTGCCGAAGAAGTGCGCGCGGCCGAAGCGGCGTCCGATCAGCGCGGCGACGGTGTCGCCGATGATGAGAAAGCTCATGGCCGCAATCGCGGCGCCCTTGTGGCGGATTGCATAGGTGGTGAGCAGCGCGCCACCGACCAAGTACGTCGCGGCGAGCAGATCGCGCGACTCGTGACTGCGCAGAATGTCGCCGAAAAACGAACGCATGAGGGCGCGGATGCGCGGCGTCTGCAAGCGCACCAAGTCCGCGATCAAGAACGCGAGGAACATGCCCAGCAGGATCAGTCGCGAATCATGCTCGGGCACGAAATAGTAGCCGATGGGAATGCCCAGCGCCGCGATGTGCACGGCCTTCCGCTTCAACTCCTCGCCGAACGTCATGGGCCGCTGCTTGAGACTCTTTGGCGGCGGCAGCGGCTCTTGGTTCTGCACCTGCGCGGCGATCTGCGCGGCGGCCTGCGCGGCCTTCGCTCCCTGTTCTTCCACGATGTCGCGCAGCGTTTTGGTCATGGGGGGTCCCTATCGGATCAACACGAAGCGGATGCGTTGCTTCTCGCCCTGGGCGTCGACCAGCACATGGTACACGCCCGCAGCCGCGAATGCGCCTGCGGAAGTGCGGCCGTCCCACGTGCGTGACGCGGCGCCCGCACGGTGGGGTTCGTCCGCGAGCGTGCGCACCAGGCGTCCCGCCGCATCGAGGATGCGCACCGACACGCGCGTCGTGCCGGAGACGCTTGCCGGCACTTGGTAGAGAATCGTCGCGGCGCGCCCCGTCACGACGACGGGATTCGGGAGGACGCGGATGCGGACGGGCGTCTGCGCGCCGCCGAATGCGACGAGACGCACGGGCCGCGCCGCGCCGCTGTCCGCGAGAACGTAGAAGACGGGCACGCCCGCGGGCGCGGAGACGTCCGTCGCGGTGAGAACCACAGCAGGCAACGGCGACGGTGTGATCCGCGTGAGACCGGCAAGCGGACGTTGCACCGGCCCCGCGTCCGCGCCGCTCGATCCGAGCCCGCGATAGACGGTGAATCCGGTTCCCTCGTACGCGCGCCGTCCCGTGAGAATGCGCCACGCGAGGTGCACGCCCTGCGCATCCTGCACGGGATCCGAGGCGAGCACCGCGTACGGCTGCGTGTCGGTGTCGACGAGGATGTCGTCGATGTACCAACCCGCGTACGAGACGCCCGATGCGGGGTTCGATCCGTCGCTCACGAAACGGAAGCGCACGCGCGCTTCGCCGACGATGCCCGCCATCGATACGCGGTACGCGCGGAAGCCGACGTCGTGTCCGCTGAACACACCCCGCCCCACGACACCCGCGGGGAGTCCACTCGCCACGCGCAGCTTGAACGGGTACCCGCCCACAGGAGTGAGCGGCATCCACGGCCCGCCGCCCACGGACACGTCCACCATGCCGCCGTCGTACGCTTCCTTGCGCGTGGCGATCTCGGCGTCGATCCAAGAGGAGAATCGCAACTCCCCCGTACCGTCCAGGAGTAAGGAGGGCGTGGTCAGTGAGGCATCCAGGTTCGACTCGTAGTCCGCGAGCGCCGCGGTCGCCCCGCACTTCCAGGCGAAGGATCCAGCCGGCGTTGCGTTGCGCTCCCCCGCGCGATGCCACGTCGACGACGCACCGGGCAACGGCGCGCCTTGCGCGGCGAACCGCGTGTCCGACGACTCCGCGTCGTCTCCGAACGCGTACGTGACGCCGGTCGCGACGAGCAACGTATCCGTCGATGAGTAGCCGTCCGCGGTGAACGAGAGCGCGAGAGGAATAGCATACGGGTCCGCGGGCAGTTGAACCGGCGCCGACAGTTGCGCGGCGCCGTTGCTGGGTGCGGCGGTCGCGTCCGCTCCAACGGCGCCGTAGGCGAATGTGGCCGCACCCGTGAGAACGACGGCCGGATCGAGCGATCGCAGATCGGCGGATACGTTCGTCGCCGGCAGTCCGGCGTTGGCGACGACGGGCGTGAGCGTCAGGACACCGCCGCCGCCGGTCACGTCCGCGCGCGACCATTCGAGCGCGGGTCGGTCCTCCACCTGGACGTCCGCGTGCATGTCGAGTCCGATCTGCGCGATGTTCGCGAGAGCGAGCTGCGTGGGCGAGTTGCTCCAGGCGCGCGTGCTAGGGCGCGTCGCGCCGGCCCACGTCGTGACCTGCAATCCTCCGGGGAACGGCGTGTTCGCGTTCCCCCAGAACTGTGAGAACCCCTGCGACAGCGCGCCGCGCCCGAAGTCATCTCCGTCCGCCTGCACGACCATGACCTGCAGGTGCGTGTATTGACCGCCGGGGGAAAACAGGTTGCCGGGCACCGTATCGTCGACGTGATAGATCACGAAGCCCACGCCCGGCAGACCGTTCGCGCGGGACGACGGCGTGCTGTTGTCGTATCCGATGCGCTGCCTGTTCTCGACGAGGAAGTACTCCGAGGCGGGGCGCCCGTTCGTC
>CAZEPH010000437.1:0-2662 GCA_964514075.1 uncultured bacterium
GTGGTCAGGAGGTTCTCAACATGCCCCACATCCCTGACGCAATATGTTCGAGGTTGATCGAATCACCCGCCTTCCAGGCCAGCCGTCCGGTTGAGACCAGATGGCGAACGGACCTTGAACCGGTTAGCCGCGAGCTGGTCGCTTCCGAACGGCCGGCCCAGTCGGTCGGGTTGTGGAGATCCCCCTCTCCGAGCAACAAGCACTGCACGCCGTGTGCCATTGCGTCCTTCACTGGAGCGAAACAAAGCTAAGATGTTTCCGCGCATGTATTTATGTACGGACGCGACTCTATCACTGTTGACGGTTCCACCAGCCGAAGGAGGTGTTCGTGTAAATATTTCTTATAGATAGTCGAGGGCTGCGAGAGATTGTCGTTGGCAGGAAACAACTTACGCTGTGTTAACTTTCTTTATACGACTGTAAACCAAGCTCCTAGACGGGGGACAGTCCGTATTGCTTGATCTTCCCCAACAGGCATGGGTAACTGATTCCAAGGCGCTTCGCAGCGGCCGAGCGATTCCACTTGAACTCCATCAGTGCGTCCGCGATCACCCGCCTCTCGAGTTTCTCCACTTCGCACTTCAGGTTCCCCGTCGAAGCGGATGCAGATGTGTCTTCGGCTATGGCTCGCGGAAGCAAACTCTCGTCGATGACGTCTCCATCCTCCGCGAGTACGACCATCCGGTGGACCGCCTTCTCCAACTCGCGCACATTGCCCGGCCAACTGTGGCTGACGAGGCGCGCCATGACGCGATCGTTGAATCCGCGGATGTCCTTCCCGCTCGCGCCGCCGAAACGGCTGAGGAAATGATGCGCCAGCAGCGGGATATCCTCGCGACGCGCCCGCAAAGGCGGAACGTCGACCACGATATCGTTCAGCCGGTAGAAGAGATCCTCGAGGAAACGACGGTCCTCGATGTAGGCCTCCAGGTCCGCGTTCGTCGCTGCGACCACTCGTGTATTCACGGGACGCCAGACGTTCGAACCGACCTGGCGAATCTCCGCTCGATCAAGGACGTGGAGGAGTTTGCCTTGGATCGCAGCCGACGTCTTGTCGATCTCGTCTAGGAACAACGTCCCTCGGCTGGCCTCTTCGAAGAGACCGATCTTGTCGCGCACGGCGCCGGTAAAGGCACCCTGGACGTGCCCGAACAACTCCGACTCCAGCAAGGGCTCGTTGAACGTCGCGCAATTCACCTGGATGAAGCGCTCGTCCTTCCTGTTGCTGGCGCGATGCAGACAACTCGCGACCAGCCCCTTCCCCGACCCCGTTTCGCCACGGATCAGAATCCGAGCGTCGCTGGGACCGACCTTCTGCAGTAGATCGAGCATGCGACGCATGGATTCGTTCTGCGTGATGACGTCCGCGAAGGCCGGAGATCGGGAGAGTTGCGCCCGCAGCCGCGCGTAGTCTTGCTTGAGTTGCGCGCGATCGCTCTCGAGGACGCCCACTGTCGCGAGCCCGGCGAGCACGGTTGCGGTCGTGACGTCGCCCTGCAAGAACGGTCCGTAGCCGGAAGACTCCGCGCGATCGGCGTACAACCAGCCGACATCTCGGGAAGACAATCCGAGGGGACACACGAGGAACGACCGCACGCCGGCGAACGCGCTGATTCCCGACGCCACGCGAGCATCCGCCTGAACGCTGGTCGAGATCACAGTGTGATCCGACTCGAGGATGCCTGTCGGACCGAGTGCGCGGAGGATTCCCTCCGCGGCCTCATTCAGTGCACCGTGGGTCGCGATGACGCTCGGCCCGTCCGCACCGCGCCGCGCAAAAAAGGCGCGCCCGGCGCCGATCGATTCGGACAGCAGGCGCAAGATCACCACAAGACTCTCACCGGGACTCGCAGACGAACGCACGATCTCCTGCACGCGCTCGATCAGCTGCGTTCCGCGAACTGCGCCTCCGTTCGACGAGGAGGTCGCGCGCGCTTCGGCGACGGTGCGCGCTCCGGCTATCTCGTCGAGCAGCGGGGACCGCAACACAGCCGGCAAGCGATCGATGTAACCGGATGCGAGGTCGAGGCGCTGGAAGACGACGTCGAGCCGACCATCCGACATCTCGAGATGCGACAGTGCGAGGTTTGCACGAACGAACTGAGCGGGATCGTCGATCTCCAGCGCGAGTGACTCAGCCCGGCGGGACCAATGACGGAGCAGGGACGTATCGCCTCCCGGCGCATGGAGCATCGTGGCGATCGCGGTCGTGTATGTGCGCGCCAGCTCCCATCGATCTCCGAGGGAGTCGAAGGTCGCCGCCACGCTCTCGAAAGCACGGCGCGCCTCGTCCAGTGCGCCGGTCCGCGCGTCGCAGACGGCCACGACCCGCATGCACGCTGCGACCTCACCACGCTCATCAGCGTGGCGTGCGTTCGCCAGCGCCTGCTGGACCTCCGCTCGTGCATCATCGAGACGGTGTGCATCGACCAGCATCTCCGCTCTCCGGCGGCGCACCTCGAGCACCAAGTCTCCGTTGGGAGCTTGGCGCTGTGCGTCGTGAAGAGCCCGGTCGTACATCCGTGAGGCCTCGTCGGCACGTCCGCACGCGCGGAGCAAGTCCGCCCGGAACTCCGCGATCAGCACAGACTCACGCCCCAACCGCGTGGGGGTGACGACCGCTTCGGCCTTGTCGAGACACGCGAGCGCGCGGTCGAACTCG
>CAZEPH010000438.1:0-2662 GCA_964514075.1 uncultured bacterium
ACCGCCGCGAGGTTGATCGCTTCGTGGAAGTCGCCCTCGCTCGTCGCGCCGTCGCCGCCGAACGTCGCGGCGACGCGCTTCTCGCCGCGCAATTGCGCCGCAAGCGCGAGGCCGTCGGCCACCGGCATCATCGCGCCGAGGTGGCTGATCATGCCGACCACGCGCTTCTCGAGGAATCCGAAGTGGAACGTGCGGTCGCGTCCTTCGGTGATGCCGCCCTGCTTCCCGAGGAGTTGCCGGAAGAGGAGTCCCAGCTCGAACCCGCGCGTCGTGAACACGCCGAGGTTGCGGTGCATCGGGAGCACCCAGTCGTCGCTCTGGAGCGCGCTCGTGACGCCGACGGCGATCGCCTCCTGCCCGATCCCCGAGAACCACTTCGACAGACGTCCCTGCCGCAACATGTTGAGCATCTTCTCTTCGATGACGCGCGGCAGGACGATCGCGCGGTGCAGCACGCGCAACTCGTCGCGCGTGAGGCGTGCACCGCGCCACTCGGTGTGCGCGGGGGAAGCGGGTCGTGTCGATGGACTCTTCACCGGACGTCTGCCTTCAGGGAGTGGGACGAGGGATCGGAAACCGAGGTCGTCATTGTACCCGAGAACGCGGGTCGTTAGCTAATCGTCGCGAGAGGGCCGCCGAGGTCGTCTTCGTCGTCGTCGTTGGTGTCATGGCCGTTGTGCTCGGGGAGTCGCCCGCCGCGCTTGGGCTCGCGCCCGACGGCGCCCCACGCTTGCGGAAGCCGCAAGCGTTCGGCGTCTTCGAGCAGCACCGGCGGGAGCGTGCCGCCGAGACCGTCGGCGATGCGCGTGAACGCGGCGAACAGCGCGGTGTGCAGAGCGATGTCCACGATCGCGTCGTCGGCGAATCCGATCGCGCGCAAGTCGGTGATGTCCATCGGTGTGACAGAGTAGGGGTGCAGCGCCAGCTTGCGCGCGTAGTCGAGCATGGTGCGCTCGCGCGCGTCGAGGCGCGCGCCGTGGATGTCGCCGAGCATCAGCCGGTCGGCCAGCTCCGTGTGCCGCGCGAGCGACTGCACCACGCGCCCGTGCGACAGGGTCAGGAGGAGGCAGCGGCTCACGGCGGAGACGTACGTGGCGATCATCTCGCGGTCCAAGCGGGTGAGATCGCTCGGGCCGTAGCGCAGCGTGCGCTGCAATTCGTGGAAGGCCACCATCGCTTCGGGATTCAGCGACATCTCGTCATACGGACTCCCGGGCGAGAGCCCCGGGGGGACGTGCAAGCGCCCGTAGAAGTCGTCGAGGACGCGATCGCCTTCCCCCTCCCGTACGACTTTCACCCACGCCATTCGCGCGATCCTCCGTCGTCCACGCCCGACGATGCAATGTACTCGTCGCCTGCGCCGGAGGAAACTGGAATCGCGCGTGGAAATCGGTTCCCGCCGTCGCGTACACTCGGCGCCATGGACAGTGCGGAAGGGACCGGCTGGGTCGTCGTGCGGGAAACGCTCGACCCGGTCGATGCGGAGCTGATCGCCGGCTTGTTGCAGAGCGGCGGCATCGATGCGCGTATCGAGAGTCGCATGTTCCGGCAAGAGCCCTTGCCGGCGATTCGCGCGATGTCGCGCATCCTCATTTGGGTGCCGGCAGAGGAGCGCGAACGCGCCGAGGAGGTATTGGCAGCGGAGCCGCCCGGCGCCGACACCGACGACAGATGCCCCGCGTGCGGCGGCGCGTTCGTGGACGGCGTGTGCGCGACGTGTGCGGAGGTCTAGCCGCTCACTCGCCGGCGACGCGTTTCTTCTCCGCCCGCGACAAGAACGCCACCGCCACCAGAATGAACCCGAGCGACACCCACTCCTGCACTCCCGGGTACTTCGCTCCCCACACGAGTGCCACGAGCAGCGTCGCCACCGTGCCGGCGACCAGCGACGTCAGCCGATTCACCAAACCCGCGAACGTCGCCGTGCGGCCGTGGAACATGAACAGGAACACGCTGAAGAACGCGGCCGCGCCGAAGAACAGCCCGGAGAGCACGGGCGTGAATTGGAGATGTAGGACGGCCTCGCGGAACTGCACGACGCGCGTATCCGTCGCGCCGAATGCAATGGGCGCCACCGTGATCAGCACTCCTCCGATGAGCATTACAACGCTCGATACGACCTGCTCGATCGCGAAGAAGCCCTTGTTGTCCTGCTTCACGCCGGGGGCACGCGTGTTCTTGTAGTAGTTCATGATGTAGATGCGGATGCCGTACGCGATGACATACGACGTGAGAATCGTCATCGCGGCCGTCGAGTGGATGAACTCGAAGCTCTTCCCCGACGTGTTCCAGAACACGTTCGTCGCCACCGCCAGCAGCGCGAACACCACCGCCCAGTTCTCTTCCGCGAACACGCGCCTCGTGAGGATGCCCTGTGCGATGAGGACGGCGTCCACCGCGCGGCTCACAACGATGATGCTCCCGCGCATGATCACCATTGCCACGAGAACGCTGATCGGCAGTGTGTACATGAGCGTGGTCGCGGGAATCACGATCGCGGTGCAGATGCCGGACGGGATGAGATACGCCAACTCCGACGGCACGCGTACGCCGCCCCACGTCACCATGCGATTCGACTGGATATGCAGCCAACCGAGCGCCAGCACCTCGACCAACACCGCTACGACGCTGCCGATCGTGTTGTTCACGAGATACGCGATGT
>CAZEPH010000439.1:0-2661 GCA_964514075.1 uncultured bacterium
CGCACTTCCCAGGGCGTCTGGAGGAGTTGACCCGTCGCGCGCGTGGAAGGTACCCTCTCCTCGCTCTCGCACCACACGCACTGTTTCGGAGGAATCTCTGTGACCCGGACTCGCACGTTTGCGCTCCTCATGTTCGCTGCTCTTGCAACGGCGTTGTCGGCGAGCGCGTTGTTGGGTGAGCCAAAGACGACCCGCTTGACGATCGTCTCGACCACCGACGGGATCGGCGAACTCAGTCCCTGCGGCTGACACAGCAACCCTGTGGGGGGGCTGGCTCGGCGAGCCGGCTTTGTGGACAGCACACGCGCAACGGCGGGGGACATTCTCCTTCTCGACTGCGGCGACGCCACCGGCGTGTACAACGTGGCCGGCACGGCGGACAGCATGAAGTTCGGCTTCACCGTGCAGCAGCTCGCGCGCATGGGATACGACGCATTCCTTCCGGGCGAGCGCGAGATCGGCTTCGGGGTGAAGCGCCTCGTTGCGAGCGCGGCGAAGGCCAAGCTCACGATCGTCGCGTCGAACGTCGCCTACAAGTCGAACCCGAAGAAGCTGCTCGGGAAGGAGTCGGTCGTCTTCAAGAAGAGCGGCCTGCGCGTGGCGGTGTTCGGGGTGATGGGGACGGACGTGCAGCTCACGTACCCGTCCTACGACCGCGACAGCTTGATCGTGCTGGACGCGGTTGCGACCGCGAAGCGCCTCGTGCCGCAGCTGCGGAAGAAGGCGGACGTCGTCGTGATGCTCGCGCACACCTCGTACTTCCCGGCGCAGAAAATCGCGCAGGACGTTCCCGGTATCGACGTCGTGATCGTCGGTCACGCGCCAGGACAGGGTGAGGTGGCACCCACCGCAACGGGGCCGATCTACGCACGCTCGGGGCAGCGCGGACAGAACATCGCGCGGACGACGGTCGACGTCGAAGGCGGGCGCATCACGAACCTGGCCAGCGCGGTCGTGTCGCTCGGCGGGACCGTTCGCGCGGACGAAGCGACGCTCGCCATCGTGAAGGAATTCGAGGACGGCTTGAACGCGCAGCAGAAGTCGCGCGACGAAGAGGTCGCCAAGGCCGGCGCGACCACGCAGAATCAGCCTGCGGCGGATCGTTACCTCGGGGCGGCAACGTGCGGCCGGTGCCATGCGGCGACCTACGAGCAGTGGAAGGGAACGGGGCACGCGCACGCGATGGAAACGCTGACCAAGGCCAAACAGGATGCGAACGCCGAGTGTGTGAAGTGCCACGTCGTCGGTTTCGGCGAGCCGAACGGCTTCGTGTCTCTCGCGGCGACGCCTGTGTTGAAAGACGTGCAGTGCGAGCAGTGCCACGGCATGGCCACGCTGCACTCGGAGTACAAGGACGTGACCGAGGAAACGTGCACGAAGTGTCACACGCCCGAGCGCGACCCGGGCTGGAACTTCGAGACCCGGTGGGGGACGATCGCCCACCAGTAACGCAGGTCTGTCAAATGCCCCGCGCCCCATGGGCTTTACCCGTGGGGCGCGGCTCTGTTTGGGGGTGGGCGAGGCTCTCCTAAAGCCGCTTCCACGGCCCTCCGATAATGCGAACAGAGACTTCGTTCCACCCGGACGGGTGGACGCAGAGCCAGGAACGTCGACCATGGAAGGGAAGACACGCCGGCATGTTGGTCCTCACCCGGAAGCTGCGAGAGAGCATCACGATCGGTGACTCCATTCGCATCACGATCGTGGACATTCGCGGTCGTCAGGTGAAGCTTGCCATCGAAGCACCTCGGGAAATCGCCGTGCACCGCACAGAGATCTTCGAACGGATTCAGCGCGAGAACGGCGTCGAGCAGGATCCCGGACGCGACTTCCCGGCCCACGGGAGCGGTCGCGGGGAGGGACGCGCTCCCGGACGGAGGATGCGATGAGCGGGTTCGGCGCCGCGTCGCTTGCCGCGCAGCGGGAGACCGGCGCCTCAGCTCCGCGAGTGTTGATCATCGAGGACGATCCAGGCTTGTCGCAGGTCTTGCGCATGGCAGCCGAACGGCGGGGATTCCACGTCACGACGGCGCTGGACGGTGAGGAAGGCTTGAACACCGCGCAGCACACCACGCCCGACATCATCATTCTTGACTTGATGCTTCCTGTGGTAGACGGCTTCACGGTCCTCTCGACCCTCCGCACCGCATCGCGGACGGCGCACACTCCGATCATCGTGGTGAGCGCCCGCACGGCCGACGCGGAGCGTGCGCACGGACTCGCTCTCGGAGCGAACGATTACCTTTTCAAGCCGTTCAACGTGCGCGAAGTGATGGCGCGCGCGGAGTCGCTCGTCACACGATCGCGCGCGGCCGCTTGACCCGCGCGGGGCACGCCGCCTAGTCTGCGACGTGCCCCGCACCCCATCCTCTGACTCACCCCGCCGCCTGTTGTTCTGGGGCGCATGTGGCGGTTTCCTGAGCGGATTGCTTGGGGTCGGCGGCGGGATCATCCTCATCCCTCTTCTCTCCGCCGCCCGTCGCGACCTCTCACAGCATGAATTGCACGGAACCTCTCTTGCGGTGATGGTCTTCACGGCCTCCGTCGCGCTGGCGACCTACGCGATGCACGGGCACGTGTCATGGGCACTCGGCTTGCCGCTCGCACTCGGCGGCGTCATCGGCGCGCCGCTGGGATCGATGATCGCTGGACGGCTGCATC
>CAZEPH010000440.1:0-2661 GCA_964514075.1 uncultured bacterium
GGCGACGAGCGCTCGCGTCGATGGTACGTGCGCGAGAACGTCCTCGATGTCGGCATCGTGTTGGTCGAACGCGGCCCATGAGGTCGTAGCGGCAAGAGCCTCGCGAGCGCGTCTTCGCTCTGCTGCCGCCGAGTCGATGAGAGCGCGAAGGTCGCCAGACGCTGCGTCACCCCGATTCGGAAGTGACAGCCGCGCCCACTTCGTCGTCGCCTGCTGCATGCGCCGCATCGCCGCCGGCGTCGTGGAGTCTCCGCGCGCCGCGAGCGCCACGCTCCGCTGCGCGGACTCATCGATCGCCAGAGACCGACTCTTCACGACCGCCGTCCAGACGCGCGAGACGCCGCGATCGTCGAGGCGCCCTGACGTGGCGAGCGCGATGAGAGGGTCGAGCGCTGCAAGTCGGCGCGGGGCGTAGAGGAATGCCTCCTCCTCCGGAACCCAGCGCAAGATGTCCCGAATGCGGCTTCGGTACAATGACTCGGCTTGGAGACCGTGATCGAGAGCATCCTGCGTGTGGCCCTCAAGAAACTCCACCCACGACAGGTCGAGCAGCGCCTCCTCGCTGCCGTCCGGCCAACGTGAGAGACTGCGTTCGAGGATCCACCGTGCTGCCCGAAGGTTTCCAACGTCGTTCGCGACTCGCGCCCACTCGCGTTGAAATTTCGCGTTCGCAGAGTGCGTCGGGCCCATCTTAGCCTCCGCCCGCGCGCACGCCTGCTCCACAAGCGGCTCGGCTGCCGCCGCGTCTCCCGTCTCACGCAAGATCGCGCCGTACCGAAGGCGTGCAAAAGCTGCGTCGTAGTTCAACGGCCCTAAAAGCGAGTCTCGCACAGCGACTGCCTCGCGAATCATCTCCAGGGCATCTCCGTAAAGCCCGTGCTCCGCAAGGAGATCCGCCAGGCCGACCATCGCGTAGGTTTTCAATCGACCGACGTTCGCCAAGCCGTCGTAGATACTCAGTGCCCGGCGATAGCACCGAACGGCATTCTCTCGATCGCCCAATTGGGCATGACTCTCGGCGAGGTTCGCGAGAGCCTGTGCGACGTCCTTGTGGTTGGGACCGCGTTTCGCTTCAATCGCAGCCAAGGCGATCTCGTAGTCGTTGCGAGCGGAGAGAAAGTCTCCCGCGCCAAACTCCACGCCCCCTATGTTCGAGGTCACGCGGGCGAGGCCGAGTTCATCACGCGGGCGGAGACGCAGGCGGATGTCTCGGCACCGCCGCCAGTGGTCGATCGTCTCCGGCGAACCCAGAAGCCCCAAACAGATCCCGAGATTGTTCTCCGCCTTGGCAATCGAAGCGCTGTCTGGAATCGGGAGCGACTCGTAGTGTTCGATGGCCTCAGCGAAAATCGGCGCGGCCTCCGCGTAGCTCCCGTCACGATTCAGGAACAACGCGAGGTTCTCGCGTAGGTGCAGCAGGCGTGGATCGCCGGGCTGCGTCACACGTTGGCACAGGGCCACCGCGCGATCCTGCAAGACCACCGCAGTCGACTCGTCGGATGCGAGAGCCAGATCGTTGAGAGCATGCGCGAGTTCCAGGAAGTCAGGCGGCTTCACTCCCTCGACGAGACGCACTGCTCGAGCGAGGCTGTCACGTGCGGCGCCTTCATCTTGGCGCACCCGCAAGATTCGCCCGAACGTGCGGAGGCTTGGAGCAATCGCGGGGCTGTCCGCGCCGTGAGCAGCAGTCAGCAGGAAGAGCGATCGCCGCGCAAGCGACGAGTCTTCCCTCGTGGGAGCGTTGTATGAGACGGCCTCCAGGGGAACGCGCAAAGACTCCGCGAATGCAAGTGAGTCGGGTGTCGGAATCGCTAGAATCTGCGCCATGACGATGCGCGCGAGGGAATCAGCTTCCGCGGTACGGCCGTCTCCGGTGAGTTTCTGGATGAGAGCGAGTGTGTCCGCTCTGGTTGCCTGCGGCGCGCTGGCCGATGGATCGACTTGCGCTTTCGGATCGCTCGTCACGGCAAGTAGCGCGCACAGAAGGACCATCGGAGCGATGCCTAAGCGTTGTGGGCACGCGCCTGCCCGAGCCCGCGGACGCGGCCGGAGAGGAATCGCGAAGATTGGCGGGAACGTTCCGCTTCGGTGACCGTCTGGCATTGTGAACTCACGGAACTCGATCGTGTGCAGGTCGCCACACCTTGTGGTGAGACCAAGCGGCTCTGAGCGAAGGAGTATCCGGCCTCGCAACGCGTACATCAAGGAGGAGAGATGTTTCGGACTCTGAGAGTGGTTGCGGGCTTCGTGCTCGCCATGGGAACGATTTCAGGCGCTTCGGGCGCCAGCGAAACGCCAGCACATGAAAGCGAAGCAGCGATCTCGCTTCCGGTCGTCGTGAACTTCAACACAGTGCTTCAGCCGGGAGTGCTCCACGGCTTCTTGCTCGGCACATCGGCGTTCCAGACAGGCTACATCTCGGAAGTCACGCCGCTCGACAACGTGACCGCAGGGATCGCGAAGAATGTGGTTCAGCCGGAGTTTGACGGCACGCAGTGGAACGACGTGCTGCGCGTGCAAACGCGACCGGAGGATCCGGCGCTGAACGTTAACATCCGCGTGTACTCCACGCGCCGTCTGCCGCTCGCCTCCGACTCGGAGACGGATCTCCTGCCCGGGATCGCCCATGGCTTCATCGTCGGTCCATCGTCACGGCTCACC
>CAZEPH010000441.1:0-2659 GCA_964514075.1 uncultured bacterium
CGGTACGGGGCCGGAGCCGGGGCGCCCGTGACAGCCCCCGGATGGGGAAGTGCATGCACAAGATCATCCACCGTGACGACGGGGCCGCGAACAGAAACGTGGGCCGCGTTCAAGCGGCGAGCGAGACGGGCTGCCGCAGGCAAGACGGCCACGGGAAGTTCGCGCTCCGCCCCCGGCTCGTACCGCAGCACGTCGCCCGGCGATCCGCCGGCGACGACGCGTCCCCGGTCCATCACGACGACGTAGTGGGCCGCGAGCGCCTCCTCGGGGAACTGCGTGACCATCACAACGGCACGGCCTTCCTCCGTTGCGCGCGCGATGTCGCGAAGGACGTCTGCGCGCGAGTGCGGGTCGAGCATGGTCGTCGGCTCATCCAGCAACAGGACGGGGGCGTCGCAGAGCAGGGCGGCGTGCAGCACGAGGCGCTGGCACTCGCCCGCCGAGAGATGCGCAGGCGACTCGCAGACGCGATCGCTCCAGCCGAGCGCACCGAGCGAGCGGGCGACGATGCGGTGCATCTCCTCACGGCCGATACCGCGGACTTCCAACGCAAAAGCCAGTTCCCGTTCGATGGACGACGCCACGATCTGGTGATGTGGATTCTGGAACACGACCGCCACGTCACCGGGACGCGCCGCGCGCCCATCGTCCCAGGCGACGCGGCCCTGTTGCGGTCGCAGGAATCCGCCCAGACACGCGATGCACGTGGACTTGCCGGAACCAGAGGCGCCGACGATCGCGACGAAGCGCCCCGCTTCGGCGCGCAAGGATACCTCGCGGAGGGCATCGTTCGACGCGTGCGGATAGCGGAACGTGACATCGCGTGCGCTCAGCATTCGTCCTAGCCGGGGCGCGCGGCGTGGTCCTCGTACGCGGCGACTATCGCTTCGAGGACGCGGCGAAGCGGCTGTCCGGTCTCTCGGGCGATCCGGCGCGCGTCTTCGTACTCGGGAACGGCGCGTGATTCGGCGACCTTCACGCGCGCGTCGCCCCAGGGCGTGCGCACCGTAGCGACGAACCGCGGCAGCACGACGCGGCTCTCCCGCGTGACACGCGCACCGAGACTTCCCGTTTCGCGCAGGAGGATGCCGGCCAGCTCGCGCCAAATCGTGGGTGGACACAATGCGGTCACCATGGACCCGGGCCGGTTCTTCTTCATGTGCACCGGCGTCACGAACACGTCGAGCGCACCGCTTTCGCGCAGGCGCTCACATGCGTAGCCGATGACTTCCGCGGACACGTGATCGATGGTCGTCCGCACCACAACGACATCATCGCCTTCCGCGCTTGTCGTGGGCGCGTCGCCCAGGAGGAGGCGGGCCACGTTGGGCCAGTTCTCGATGCGACGCGTGCCCGCCCCCGTACCGGTCCGTCGCAGTGTGAACGACGGCGCCAGCGCCACCGATTCGGCGAGCTCGCCAACGAGCGCTGCACCGGTGGGCGTGACCAACTCGGACGCGATGTCGACAGGGCGCACGGCCAACCCTGCAAGAAGTTCCTGCGTCGCCGGCGCCGGATTCGGAAGGACGCCGTGCGCCGACCTCACGGTCCCGTGTCCGATCGGCACGGGTCCTGCCGTGAGACGCTCCACTCCGAGGAGACGCAACCCGGCGACGGTTCCCGCAATGTCCACGAGCGCATCGAGTGCACCGACTTCGTGAAAGTGCACGTGGTGCTGCTCGGCTCGATGCACGCGCGCCTCCGCAGCCGCCAGGCGATGGAACACGCGCATTGCGCGCCCGTAATCGTCCTCGTGCAGATGCGCGCCGCGCAGCGCGACGTCGATGTCCGCCAGCGTGCGTTCGTGCGGCTCGTGTGCGTGCACGTGGACGGCGCAGTGCGTCGCGGGAATCCCGTTCACGTCGACGGACTCCGCCTCCACGCTCGCCCCCAGCGCCAACACGCCGCCGATCGCGCGACGCATGTCGTCGACCGGTACGCCGGCGTCGAGAATCGCCCCGAGGAACATGTCCCCGCTGATGCCGCCGGTGGGATCGAGGTGGGCGACAATCACGCTGGTGTGTCCTTTCGCGCGATGCGAGCGGCGGCGACGCCCGCGCCGAAGCCGTTGTCGATGTTGACGACCGTCACGCCCGCCGCACAGGAGTTGAGCATCGCGAGCAGTGCGGCGATCCCGCCGAAGCTCGCCCCGTACCCGACACTCGTGGGAACGGCGACGATCGGACGATCCACGAACCCGCCGATCACGCTCGCCAACGCACCCTCCATTCCCGCCACCACGACCACACACTCCGCGCGGCGCAGAGCGTCCTCGGCTGCAATGAGCCGGTGCAATCCGGCAACGCCGACGTCGTGCACGCGCTCCACTTCGCATCCCATCGACTCGCTCGTCACGGCGGCTTCCTCCGCCACGGGCAGATCGGACGTTCCCGCGCACACCACGGCGACGCGACCGCGTCGCGCGGGCTCCTCCGCCCCGGGCAGGAAGACCGTGCGTGCCACCGGTGAGTGTCGCGCGGACGGAAACGCCTCGCGCAGGCGAGACGCCGTTTCGTCGCTAACGCGTGTCGCCAACACACGTTCGCCCGTCGCGTGCAGTCGTTGGGCGATCTCCACGACCTGCTCCGACGTCTTCCCCGCACCGAAGATCACTTCCGGAAGATCGCACCGCAGTGCACGGTGGTGATCCACCTTCGCG
>CAZEPH010000442.1:0-2654 GCA_964514075.1 uncultured bacterium
GCTCGAGCGCCCACAGGCTGGAGAACGCGACGCCGAGCACGCCGCCCAGCAGCAGCACGACGGTGGCGAACCCGGCGGCCACGCGCCAGCCGACCGAGAGGTTGCGCAGCCGCGCCCTCACGGCGCGCGAACCACTCGGATCGCTGACGCTGCGTCCGGTGCGCTGGCGCGCTCTTTCGCACGCCCGCGCACCCCGGCGGGCGGAAGGCGTGCTCGTCGGGGGAAACCTCGCGATGCTCGCCGCTCTCGCCGGCACGCCATGGCAGGTGCCGGGCGATGGCGCGATCGTGTACCTGGAAGACGTCGACGAATCGCCGCACCGCGTCGAGCGCATGCTCTTGCAACTGCGCGCGTCCGGCACGCTCGATCGCGCGAACGCGATCGTCATCGGCACGATGACCGGTTGCGTCTCCACCGACGGGAAGCCCTCGCTCACGACGAAAGAGGTGTTCGCGGATATCTTCGGCCCAATGCGCGTTCCGGTGGTGTTCGGGTTCCCCGCAGGGCACGCGTGGCCCATGGTCACCGTGCCGATCGGCGTGCGCGCGGCGCTCGACGTCGCGGGGGGCACGCTCTCGATGCTCGATCCCGCCCTCGCCGCGCGATAGAAACGCGATCGCGGGCCGGTCGCCGATCGACCGACCCGCGCTACGCGGGAGTCCCGACTACGCGTAGACGCCGCGGATGTTGATCACGTCCACCACGCGTTTGATCGCGAGCATGAACGCCGCGGTGCGCATCGGCACCTTGTACTGCTGCGACATCGCGAGCACGTCGTCGAACGCCTTGACCATCCACTGCTCGAGGCGCGCGTTGACCTCGTCTTCGGGCCAGAAGAATCCCATGCGGTCCTGCACCCACTCGAAGTACGACACGGTCACGCCGCCCGAGTTCGCCAGGATGTCGGGGATGAAGAACACACGATCCTCGATCATCTTCCCCGCTTCGTAGGTGGTCGGTCCGTTCGCCGCTTCCGCGACGATGCGCGCCTTGATTTCGTGGGCGTTGGTGGTGGTGATCTGGTTCTCGAGCGCCGCCGGGATGAGGATGTCGCACTGTGTGCGGAGCAACTGCGCGTTGTCGCACGGCGTGCCGCCCGGGAATCCTGCGACGGTCTTGTTCTTCTCGACGTGACCCAGCAACGATGGCACGTCGAGTCCGGCCGGGTTCTGCACGCCGCCGCCGGCGTCCGTCACGGCGACGAGTTTCGCGCCGTCCTTCGCGAGCAATTCCGCGGAGATGGATCCGACATTGCCAAAACCTTGGACCGCCATCGTGCACTCGCTCAACTTCATACCGAGGTGCTTCACCGCCTCGCGCACACAGAACTGGATGCCGCGTCCTGTGGCTTCACGACGACCGAGTGACCCGCCGATTTCCAGCGGCTTACCCGTCACGACACTCGTGACCGTGTGGCGCGCGTGCATCGAGTAAGTGTCCATGAACCACGCCATGACCTGAGCGTTGGTGTTCACGTCGGGCGCGGGGACGTCGGAGTCTGGGCCGAACAGGTCGATCAAGTCCGCGGTGTAGCGGCGCGTCAGGCGTTCCTGTTCGCCGAGAGACATCTTGGTCGGATCGCAAATGATGCCGCCCTTGCCGCCGCCGAACGGGATGTTCACCACGGCGCTCTTCCACGTCATCCACGACGCGAGCGCCGTGACCTCGTCGAGCGTGACGTCCTGGTGGTACCGGATGCCGCCCTTCGCCGGACCGCGGATGATCGAGTGCTGCACCCGGTAGCCCGTGAACACGCGCAGGGTGCCGTCATCCATTCGGACCGGCAGCTTCACAGTCGTTTGGCGGCGCGGCTGCTTGATCATTTCGAGGAGACCGGGTTCGAGATGGAGGAGTGTGGCAGCTTCGTCAAACTGGCGTTGTGCGTTGAGGAGCGGGTTCAGCTCCTTTTGAATGTCCGACGCAACGTCCGACATGGAGAGCATCCTCGAGTCAGCGTGAAGGGGACCGTCGTGTTCGTGATGGAGCGCGAAAGCTAGCACGGCGGGGGAGGGGTGACAACCCGCCCGGCGGCGCACGCCCATCCGCCGAGACGCTCACCGCGCTCGCGGCTCCTGAGGCACGTTCGCCGGTTCCTCCGCCGCCAGCGCGCGCAGATTCCGCCGGACGCGCGTGCTGAGGAGGGCGAGCATGCCGACGGCCGCCGCCGCTCCGGCGATATCGAGCGACGTGAAGTCCACGCGCGCGACGCGAAACTGCAATGCATCGGTCAACACCACGAGCGTGTTGAGTCCCACCAGAACGAGGCGTGTCTCCGTCGGTCCGACGACGCCGTATCCGTACCGGAAAACGCCGAACGCATGGGTTTCGAGGTACACGTTGATCGACAGCACGAGGTAAGCGATCACGATCGCGAAGCCGGTCGAGAGCAGCATGTACGGCGAGAGCCCCAGGCCGAGTCCGATTGCCACGGTGGAGTAGGCGTCCGTGAGGTGATCGAGGTAGAACCCGTAGCGCGGGCGCTCGGTGTGACGCACACGAGCGAGCGTTCCGTCGAGGCTGTCGCCGAACCAGTGCAGGAAGAGGCCCGCGCTTGCCGCCCACAGCCACGCGCGGTGCTGATTCGAGAGTCCGTAGGCTGCGGCGACGCCCGTGGCCGCGGCGATGCCGAGCAACGTGAGGTGATCGGGCATGAC
>CAZEPH010000443.1:0-2652 GCA_964514075.1 uncultured bacterium
GGTGGGGGACGCCGCGGGCGGGGCCCTCGCGGAGAACGGTATCGAACATGTGAGCGACACGAAGTCGCTCGAGCAGCAGATCGCGTCCTTGCGCGACGGACCGTGCGTGGTCGGCGGCACCGCGTGGCTGTTCGCGCGCCCCGCGTTCGCGCAGTTCTTCGACTACCTCATCGTGGACGAAGCCGGGCAAGTCGCGCTCGCGAACCTCGTCGCGGCGGGTGAGGCAGCCCATAACATCGTGCTCGTCGGCGATCAAATGCAGCTCGCGCAGCCCACGCGCGGCGCGCATCCGGACGAGAGCGGGCAGTCCGCGCTCGAGTACCTCTTGCACGGCGCCGACACCATCCCGCCGCACATGGGCGTGTTCCTCAACACGAGCTATCGCATGCATCCCGACATCTGCGCGTTCATCTCCGAGACCATGTACGACGGCCGGTTGCACGCGCATGCCTCCACGTCCGTGCATCGTGTGACGCCCGGTCGCACGCCCGCGCGCCGCGTGACGAAGCACACGGGCATCGTGTTCGCGGAGTCGCCGCACACGGGCAACGCGCAGTGGAGCGAGGAGGAAGCGGCGGTCGTGCGCGACGTGCTCGTGGATCTCGACCGCGGACGCGTGCACCTCACCGAGCGCGGGTCGCGCCGCCTGGAACCGGAGGACGTTCTCGTGGTCGCGCCGTACAACGCGCACGTGCGGCGTCTGCGCCGCGCGATTGGAGCGAGCGCGCGCGTGGGAACTGTCGATAAGTTTCAGGGACAGGAGGCGCCCGTCGTCGTGATCTCGCTCGCGGCCTCGACCATCGAGGACGCGCCGCGCGGCGCGGAGTTTCTCCTGAGCCGCAATCGCATCAACGTCGCGGTCTCGCGTGCGAAAGCCGTGACCGTGGTCATCGCGAGCCCGGCGCTCCTGACCGCGCACTGCGGGACCATCGAGGACATGCGGCGTGTCAATCTTCTGTGCCG
Organism: uncultured bacterium; assembly: GCA_964514075.1. Classification (GTDB taxonomy): domain Bacteria; phylum Eisenbacteria; class RBG-16-71-46; order CAZEPH01; family CAZEPH01; genus CAZEPH01. The sequence continues at coordinate 964 of CAZEPH010000443.1, forward strand.
GTTGCACGACCTCGGGTCCTCGGCTACGCTGAGCGATCAGGCACCCCTCGACCCCACTGCTACTCTGTTCAGGAGCCCTTCGTGAGCAAGAAAGGCACTCGGACCGCGGCGAGTTCGCGTCTCGAACGCGCGCACGCCCTCGGTCTCACCGGTGACGCACTGATCGCTGCGTACCGGAACATGTACTTCTCGCGCCGTCTGGACGACGAAGAGATTCGTCTGAAGAAGATGAACTTGATCTACTTCCAGATCTCCGGCGCGGGACACGAAGCGATCCTCACCGCGATCGGCACGCAGATGCGCGCGGGGTCCGACTGGTTCTATCCGTACTATCGCGACCGCGCGCTGTGCACCGCACTCGGCATGACCGCGACCGAAGTGCTGATGGAGGCGACGGGCGCCGCAGACGATCCCAACTCCGGCGGGCGACAGATGCCGTCGCACTGGGGGCATAAGCGGCTCAACATCGTGTCGCAGTCGAGTCCCACGGGGACGCAGTTGTTGCAAGCCGTCGGGTGTGCTGAAGCGGGCCGATACTACGCCAGCGATCCGTCGCTCGCGCAGTCCAACGGGCGCGTGGCGCGCGACGAGGTGACCTACGTCTCCGTCGGCGACGGCACCACGAGCCAAGGCGAATTCTGGGAAGCACTCACCACCGCGTGTGTGAACAAACTGCCCGTTCTGTTCCTCGTGGAGGACAACGGCTACGCGATCTCGGTGCCGGTGGAAGTGCAAACACCCGGCGGGAACATTGCAAAGGCCGTCGGCGGCATGCACGGCTTGAGCGTGCGCGAGTGCGACGGGCGCGACTACCTCGAAAGCTACGATGCAGCAAAGAGTGCGCTCGACTACCTGCGCGCCGGACACGGCCCCGTGCTCTTGCGCGCGCAGGTCACGCGGCCGTACGCGCACTCCATGTCGGACGACGAAGCCTCGTACAAGACAAAGGCGGAACGCGACGCGGAACTGCGCGACGATTGCCTGCGCCTGTTCGCCGCCTGGCTGATCGAGGATGACGTGATCGACCAAGCCGGTCTCGACGCGCTGCACGCGTCGGTGGACGAGGAGGTCGCCGCAGGATCGCGCGCCGCGCAAGACGCCGCGAAGCCCGCGCCCGAGTCCGCGGAGATGTTCGTCTACTCGCCGACCGTCGACCCCGCGGGCGCCGCGTTCACTAGCGCACCGCCCGCGGACCCGGCCATCGGCACCGGCGAGACCATGGTCACGCTCATCAACCGCTGCTTGAAAGACGAGATGACCGCGAACCCGCGCATCCTCGTGTTCGGCGAAGACGTCGCGGACGCCACACGCGAAGAGAACCTCGCGGAGGTGAGCGGCAAGGGCGGCGTGTTCAAGCTCACGCACGGATTGCAGCGCGCGTTCGGCGGGCGACGGGTGTTCAACTCGCCGCTGGCGGAGGCGAACATCGTGGGCCGCGCCGTCGGCATGGCGACGCGCGGGCTCAAGCCCGTCGTCGAAATACAATTTTTTGACTACATCTGGCCGGCCATGATGCAAATTCGCAACGAGCTGGCGATGATGCGCTGGCGCTCGAACAACAATTTCGCGTCGCCTGTGGTAATTCGCGCGGCGTACGGCGGGTATTTACAGGGCGGCGCCGTGTATCACTCGCAGTGCGGCGAGTCGATCTTTACGTTGCCCATCGCCATCATCCGCTCGGGTTCGATC
>CAZEPH010000444.1:0-2634 GCA_964514075.1 uncultured bacterium
CGCGCGTCCCATCACGATTGTCCGCTGCATGTGACACCTCCTTCCGTCGAATGACAGCGGCCTAGTAGATCCGCAGCGAGTTGCACGTGGGCACCTGCGCGGCCGCCGTGCGATCGATGATCACGTCGACGTAGTAGAGGTACTGGTTGAAGTCCAACCCGCCCATGAACTGGCACGTGTCGCACTTGGACACGGCGGCGTTCGTGCTCACGACGGTGCAGATCGCCGCGGAGTCGCCGCTGCACGGATTCACCTTCCACAGTGTCGCCTGCACGAAGCAACCGGCGACGCCGCTGTTGTCGAAGTTGCCCAATTCCAACGTGCCCCACGCCAGCGGCTGCTCCTGCGAACCGCTCGCGTTCACGACGTTGTAGCGCGCTTGAATCTGGTTGATCGACGCAGCGCCCGTCTTGTATCCGAACTTCGCTCCGGTGAAAGCGGCGGAGCCGGAGTTCGTTTCGTCGAGCGTTCCGGTGGAGGGCACCGCGGTCCAGTTCGTCGCGAACGCCACGGTGGACACGACAAGTGCGGCGAGCGACACGACTGCAGCGACTTTGCGCGATGCACGGATTCCGAACAACATGACAGCCTCCTTACTTTTCGCGAGACGGGGCGTCTCGCGCGTTTACCTCACGGGGAGTCTTCTCGTCGGGCCGCTCGCGCTGGTCTGCAAGTGCCGTCTGAGGGGTAAACGCACAGGTGCGTCATGTTGCACGCGGGGAAATCAGCTCGCGGGGAGAGGCTCCCCTGCGCCGGACAGGTTCAGCACGAGCGAGGGCGGCTCGTCGTCCACGAGGTACTCGAACTCCTCGCGGAACCGCTCCAGCGACAGCCCCGCGCACGCCGCGTAACGCGCGAGCAGAAATTGATCGACGAAGTCGTCGCGGCGCAGCCGCAGCATGTAGCGCCGCGCGATCGCGTAGCGCGTGGAGTTGATGTCCACGAGGCGTACCTTCGTGCGCCCGGTGCTCGGATCGATCATCGTCTCGAACGGGACGGCGACGAAGTGGCCCGCCTGCATGGAGATCATCGCCGCGCTGCCGCCTTCGATGAGGAACTTCGCAGCGCAATACCCCAAGTCGCGCGTGTACTCGAGGTCGAACGGAATGGGGTCCGCGCACCGTAGCTCGTATCCGATGTTCTTCGCCACGATGGTCGACTTGATGTGCAGCGACGCGAGGCGCGCCTGCACCGCGTCCTTGAGCACGTCGCCGATGTTGATCTCGGCGAGGCGCACGTGCCCGTGCGCGTCACGCTCCGCGGACTCCACGTCCGCGAGATCCTGCGGATCCAGGTCGAGTGCGATGCCTTCGGCGATCACGGCCACGCCGTCCCGCCGTCCGTCGGCGAGCCGCTTGATGTGCGCACCGACGAGCGTGTCCACGAGCGTGCGGAGGCGAATCGGTTTGCGCTGAAACTCCTCGGGAATCAGCGTGAGCGTCGCACCCACCGCCTTACCGATGCCGAGCGCCAGGTGTCCCGCCTTGCGCCCCATCGCGATGACGTAATACCAGCGCGATGTCGTCCTCGCGTCCACCATGAGGTTCTTCACGACCTCCACGCCGATGTGTCGCGCCGTCTGAAAACCGAACGTATCGACGTAGGCCGGGAGATCCAGGTCGTTGTCAATGGTCTTCGGAACATGCGCGACGCGGAGCCGGGCGCCCGCGCGCTGTTGCAGCTTCATCGCGGAGAACGCCGTGTCGTCGCCGCCGATCGTGATGAGGTCCGTCACGCCGAGCCGCAGGAGCGACGCGACGCAGTTGTCCATCAGTTCGTCCGACGTGGTGGGGTTCGCGCGTGCGATGCCGAGGTGACTGCCACCGCGGAAGTGGATGCGGCTCACGCTGTGGATCGTGAGCGTGCGCACGTGCGAGATGTCGCCCTGCATGATCCACTCGAAGCCGTCTTCAATGCCGAGGACCTCGATGTCGTCGACGCTTGCGCGGATCGTCGCAGCGCCGATCACGCTGTTGATTCCCGGCGCAGGCCCTCCACCGACGAGGATAGCGAGCTTCCGCGGATGCGACATGACCGGACCTCCTTGCGCGTTCACCAATGGGATCGGGGGTGCCCGTGGAGAATACGCGCGGGAGGTCCGGTCGGGAAAGCTACCGATACAGGGACTTGATCTGGCCCCACGTGCTCGGGCGCGCGGGCGTGCCGCCGCACGGGTCCGGGAAGCACGTCACGCCGTCTCCCAGGTACACGCCGCCCTCGTCATCGCATTGCTGCCGCGTGAGGAGGAAGCAGTCGTCCGTCTCGCAACACCCGCCCACGGGCGGCGGCGTGCCGCACGCGAAGCTCTGACAGCGGATCATCACGTTGGAGTCCAGGATGTGGTCCCCCGCGTCGGCAATCGCGAGCTTGATGTGGTTCACGCCCGGCTGGAGCTCCGCCGTTGCGAAGAAGACCTGCGTGAGTCCGTCCATCTCCGTGTTGATGAACCCGCCGCCGTCCGGCAGCGCGTTGTTGCGGTAGCAGTCGCAGTTCGGCCCGCCCGGCGGAGCGAATGGGTTGCCGCAATTCACGTTGTTGATTGCGACGGGAATCCCCGGGGCGCTGCACACCGCCGGGGCGAGCGCGATGTCCTGCCCGTTCAAGAAGAAGCCGAACACGTCGTTGTAGTCCGAG
>CAZEPH010000445.1:0-2618 GCA_964514075.1 uncultured bacterium
GGGTGGGAGTGGGCACCGGGGGAGGTCAAGCTACGCGAGGAGGAAAGAACCGTGCCTCTCAAGGGAACCGTCAAGTGGTTCAATGAGGCGAAGGGCTTCGGCTTCATCCGCCAGGACGGCGGGCCAGACGTCTTCGTTCACTACTCCGCGATCGAGGGCGACGGGTTCAAGACGCTGGCGGAAGGTCAGGTCGTCGAGTTCGAAATCGTCGACGGCGCGAAAGGAAAGCAAGCCGCGCGCGTGCGCAAAGCCTAGCTCACCACTCCCTCACGACCCCCATCACCAGCGTGCCTCGAATGCACGCGCATCTATCCGGCCACACGTATCCCGGTTCGGAGAGAGAGGATTGTTCGCATGTCGGTCGACCGCAGTCAGATCAAAGTGTTCGTCATGGCCTCCGGCGGTTTGGACAGCACGCTCGTCTTGCGCATCATGAGAGACCAAGGCCTCGACGTGACGGGTGTGCATTTCTACACGGGCTTCTGCACGGTGGAGAACCGCCGGAAGATCGGCGGATGGCGCGCGGAAAAAGGCTCGACGCGGAATGAGGGCTTGCGGGCGGGCGCAGACGTGGGCGTGCCGATCGAGTTGATCGACAAGTCCGAGGCGTACCGCCGCATGGTCGTGAACCCCAAGCACGGATACGGCGCCAACGCGAATCCGTGCATCGACTGCCGCATCTTCATGCTGCTCGAAACGAAGCGACTCATGGAGGAGCGCGGCGGGCATTTCATCGCGACAGGCGAGGTGCTCGGGCAGCGGCCCTTCTCGCAGCACTTCCGCGCGCTGACGGAGATCGACAAGGAGGTGGGGCTGGAAGGGCGCATCCTGCGGCCGCTCTCCGCCAAGCTGATGCCCGAAACAGAAGCGGAGAAGAACGGTTGGGTGACGCGCGAGGAGTTGTACGACATCTCGGGTCGCAGCCGCAAACCGCAACTCGAGATGGCCGCGGCGTGGGGCATTGAGGAGTTTCCGCAACCCGCCGGCGGATGCTGCCAGCTCACCGATCCCAATTACTCGCGCAAGTTCCACGACCTCCTGTCGCACCGCGCGGACCGCGAGCTCTCGCACGACGATGTTGCACTTCTCGGCCTCGGACGCCACATTCGTGTCGCGGACGGCGTGAAGGTGATCGTCGGACGCGATGCGGACGAGAATCGCGTGCTGGAGATCTATCGCCGTGGGCGGTGGTCGATGAACGCGGTCGGCGTGGTGGGTCCCGTGACGATCATCGACGGCGATCCCGATCTGGATCTGCGACTGCGTGCGGCAGCGATCACCGCATCATATAGCGACGGGCGTGACCGCCCCGTGGTGACGGTGGTCGCGCGATTCGACAACGGGCCCGAGCAGTTCTACGATGTGGCGCCTGCCCCGCGGCAGGAGTTCACGTCGATGCTCGTTTAGCCGGAGGCGTATGCATAAGCTGGCGTGGGTTCTCCTTGGTACGAGCCTCGCCGTGTTGTTGTGTACCGTCGCCGCGGAGACTGCACTCGCGGCGCTCGGGAGCGCGCGCCGCCAAGCGTTGATCGAGCGCGGTGGACTGAGCGGCGCGCGGCTCGCACGCCTGCTCTCGCGTCCCGACGCGTTGCTCGGGACGATCGTCGTGGCGAGTTCCCTGGCCCTGTTCGTTGCGGCGGCGATGGCCGCCCGCATCGCCGCCACGTTGTTGCCCGCCGGTCCCGGCTCCGTGCTGTTGGCGATCGCGTTCGTCGCGCTGGTCTTCGTGCTGAGCGAGGTCGTCGTGCGCGCCGTAGCGTCGCGTCACGCGGAGCGCACGGCCGTCGTCACGGCGTGGCCCATGGTCATGCTCGTGGTGGTGCTCGCGCCCATCGTGTGGACCGTGTCCACGCTGGCGCACGCCCTCTCGCGCGGCGGCGAGCCGTTCGCCGCGCGCCGTGACGTCGTCACGAAGGAGGACATCGAGTCACTCATCACCGCAGGCGCGAAGGAAGGGACGATCGAGCGCGACGAGAAGCGCCTGTTGCACTCGATCTTCGATCTCTCCGAAACGACAGTGAAAGAGGTGATGACCCCCCGCAACGACGTGGTCGGTCTTCCGCTCGATGCGCTGTACGACGAGATCATGAAGACCGTCGTGGAGGGCGGATACTCACGCCTTCCCGTGTACGAGGACACGATCGACTCCATCGTCGGCATCGTGTACGTGAAGGACCTCCTCTCGATGTGGGATCACCGCGAGTTGATCATCCTGCACGATCTGATGCGTGAGCCCGTGTTCGTACCCGAGGCGAAACAGATCGACGACTTGCTGCGCGAGTTTCAGAAGTCGCGCACGCACATGGGCATCGTCGTGGACGAATACGGCGGCGTGAGCGGCATCGTGACGATGGAGGACTTGCTCGAGGAGATCGTCGGCGAGATTCAGGATGAGTACGACGAGGAGCTGGTGCCGGTGGAGGAACTGACCGGCGGCTCTCTGCGTGTGACGGGGCGCGCGGGGTTGCGGAAGATCAACGCCGAGTACGACACAGAGTTTCCGGAAGATGCCTACGCGACGATGGGCGGATACGCGCAGTCGTTGTTCGCGCGCGGTCCGCGCGCGGGCGATGTGATCGAGACGGCAGTGAACCAGTGCAATGAGACGATGCACGCCA
>CAZEPH010000446.1:0-2617 GCA_964514075.1 uncultured bacterium
CGCGTCTTGCACATGAGCGACGGGATGCCGTTCACCTCCGCGCTGCACGAGCCGCACTTCGCGGCTTTGCAATTCCAGCGGACGGCGAGGTCGGGCGCCGCGTGTCCTTGGATCCAATGGATCGCATCCAGCACCACCATGCCTTCCTCGACGGGAACGTCGTACTCGACTTCCTTCCCGCCCGATGCATCGCCGCGGTAGACGAGAAGTCGCGCCTGGCGTGCGCTCATTTCACTGGCTCCTTTGCCGGGGCTCCGTCGAACAGCGCCTTCAACTCCGCGGGCATTTGCGGAAGCGGTGTGGCCTCGACGTGCATGTCGTCGCCGCGTTTCGTCGTGCAGTGATTCACGGCGCCGTACGCGGGGTCCACGTTCGGGTAGTCGAGACGCGCGTGGCCGCCGCGCGATTCCTTGCGCAGCATCGCGCTGCGCACGATGGCTTCGGACACGAGCAGCATGTGCCGGATGTCGCGCGTGAGATGCCAGCCGGGGTTGTACACGCGGCCGCCGCCGATCATCACGTTCCGCGCGCGGGCGCGCAGTGCGAGGATCGTCTCGAGCCCCTTCTCCATGTCGTCCTGCGTGCGGAAGATGCCGACGTTGTCGTTCATGCTCTGCTGCAGGTCGCGGTGCACGGCAAACGGCGACTCTCCGCTCGTGCGCGCAAAGGGCGCGAGCATGTCGTGGATCTCCGCCTCCACCTCGGACATCTGCACCGAGAGAGAGGCCGTGGTCGCCTTCGCATACTCCGCCGCGGCCAGACCCGCGCGGCGGCCGAACACCACGAGGTCGGAGAGCGAGTTGCCGCCGAGACGGTTCGCGCCGTGCATGCCGGCAGACGCTTCGCCCGCGGCAAAGAGCCCCGGCACGGTGGCGGCGGCGGTATCCGGATCCACGCGCACGCCGCCCATGATGTAGTGCGTCGTCGGGCCGACTTCCATCGGCGTCTTCGTGATGTCGACGTCGGCCAGCTCCATGAACTGGTGATACATGGACGGCAGCTTCTTGATGACGCGCTCCGACGGCAGGTACGCAATGTCGAGGAACGCACCGCCGTGCGGCGAGCCGCGTCCGGCTTTCACCTCCGTGTAGATCGCGCGCGCGACGTTGTCGCGTGTCGACAGTTCCGGTGGGCGCCGCGCCTGCGTCTGCCGTGTCGCGACGGACGCCTCCAGCCACTCGCGCGCTTCGTCTTCCGTCTCCGCGTACTCGTGCCGGCGCGCTTCGGGCAGGTAGTCCCACATGAAGCGCTTGCCGTCTTTGTTGCGCAGGATGCCGCCCTCGCCGCGCACGCCCTCGGTCACGAGAATGCCCATCACGCCCGGCGGCCACACCATGCCCGTCGGATGGAATTGTACGAACTCCATGTCGATCAATTCCGCGCCGGCGTTGTAGGCCAGCGTTTGCCCGTCGCCCGTGTATTCCCAGGAATTGGAGGTCACCCGATACGATTTGCCGACGCCGCCGGTCGCGAGCACGATCGCCTTCGCCCGAAAGAGCACGAACTCCCCGGTCGTGCGCCAGTACCCGAGCGCGCCCGCGATGCGTCCGCCGTCCACGAACAAGCGGACGATCGTGCACTCCATGTAGACCTCGAGCCCCTGATGCACGCCACGGTCTTGCAGCGTGCGAATGAGCTCGAGCCCGGTGCGGTCGCCCACGTGCGCGAGACGCTTCCACGTGTGTCCGCCGAACGCGCGCTGCAAGATGCGCCCGTCCTTCGTGCGGTCGAACGCCGCGCCCCACTGTTCGAGTTCGCGCACACGCTCGGGTGCCTCCTGCGCGTGGAGTTGCGCCATGCGCCAGTGATTCAGCATGCCGCCGCCCTTCATCGTGTCCTTGAAGTGCGTCTTCCAATCGTCTTGCGGATCCACGTGGGCGAGCGCGGCGGCGATGCCGCCTTCCGCCATCACCGTGTGCGCTTTGCCGAGGAGCGACTTGCAGACCACTCCCGTCGACGCGCCCTGCGCGCTCGATTCGATGGCGGCACGCAATCCCGCGCCGCCGGCGCCGATCACCAAGACGTCGTGCTCGTGCGTTTCGAGAGTGAGCGCCATCAGAAAATCACCCGCACGTCGGTGAGAACGCCCGCGTTCAACAGGCGGATGTAAATGTCGGCGGCGAGCACGCTGTACAAACTCCACCAGAAGAACCCCATGTGATGCTCGTTCAGCAGGGACACGCGACTCCACACGGAGTGGCGCGTCTTGCCCGCCTTCGCGCACGAGAAGCAATCCACGTTGCCGCCGACGATGTGGCGCATGGCGTGGCACGAGAAGGCATAGAGCGACAGCAACACTGCATCCGCCAGAACGAGAATCGACCCGAGCCCGATGCCGAAGCGGCCGTCGAAGACGAACGCGTGCACCGTGTTCATCCAGTGGAAGACGATGTAGAGGAGGGCGAGGTAGAGCGCGTACCGGTGCAGGTTCTGCAGGATGAACGGGAACCGCGATTCGCCGGAGTACCCGCCGCGTATCTCGCCGACCGCGCACGCCGGCGGATCGCCGAAGAACGAACGATAGTAGGCGCGCCGCATGTAATAGCAGGTGGCGCGGAAGAGGATCGGCACCGTGAGGCTGACGAGCGCAGGCCCCAGCACACCGACGCCCGGCTCG
>CAZEPH010000447.1:0-2616 GCA_964514075.1 uncultured bacterium
CACCGTGAGCGTGACCGCGGGCGGATTCGGCGGGACGTTCGAGAATCTCCTGTGCCGCATGCGGTCGTTCCGGATCGGGGAGTTCGTCGTGCGCGACCCTCTCGTGGGGCTGAGCCGGGCGTTCGAGGGCGCATTCGCTTCGGCTGACTATGCCGGCAACATCGGCAACCGCGTGCTCGAGCGCTTCACGTGCACCTTCGACTACACGGGCAAGCGCGTGTTCCTTGCACCCAACGATCGATTCACGCGGCGCGATCCGGCGTTTCCCTTCGGCGCCACCGTGATGCACGACTCCGACGGGTACGTCATCGCGCAGGTCATCGCCGGCTCGGCCGCCGAACGGTCCGGCGTTCGTGTCGGTGACGCGGTCGTGAGCGTGAACGGCCGTCCGATCGAGTCGTACACGGTCGACTCGCTTGCCGCCCTGCTCGACGATGGGCCCGTGGGCTCGCGCGTGAAGATGGTCGTGCGTCGCGACGGCACGACGAAGACGCTGCGCGTCACACTCCGGGAGGTGTTCTAGGCGATGCGTGCGCTCGTCGGTGTGTGCGCTTTCGTGGCATGCGTGGCGACGGCACACGCCACTCCCGCTCCGCTCATCCCGCGCGCGGCGCTGTTTCGCGCTCCGGAGCGCGATCTCCCCACGCTCTCGCCCGACGGCGCGCGACTCGCATATCTGGTGCGCTCACCACAGGGCATCACGAACGTCTGGCTGCGACCCGTCGCTGCGCGCCGCGCGGACGATACGGCGCGTATGGTCACGCGCGAGACCGAGCGCGGCGTCGGGTGGTATCGATGGGCAGGCGACGGCCGCCACCTCCTGTACATCCGCGATGTCGGCGGCGATGAGAACAACCACCTTGTCTCAGTCGACGTCGAGCGCGGCATCGTGCGCGACCTCACGCCGTTCATGGGTGTGCGCGCCGAGGACGTGTTCACCGACCCGCATCGTCCGGACGAGGTTCTGGTCGGGCTCAACCTGCGCGATGCGCGCGTCTTCGACTTGTATCGCGTGACGCTCTCGACGGGCGCGGTCGTGCTGGACACGCAGAATCCAGGCGACGTGATCACGTGGGTCCCCGATGCGGACTTCGTCGTGCGCGCCGCCGTCGCACTGCGTCCGGAGAATGCGAACACCGTCATCCGCGTGCGAGAAAGCGGTGACGCGCCGTGGCAGGACCTGGTCGAGTGGTCGTTCGAGGAAGCGGGGAGCGATCGATATCAGCGCATTCTGTCCTTCACGCGCGACGGGAGCGGGTTGTATATGCAATGGCCGGTCGGCTCGAATACGACGCGGCTCGTGGAGGCGAACATCGCGACCGGCCGCATCACGCGGGAGATCGCGTCCGATCCGCGATGCGACCTCTGGAACCCGTTCAACTTCGCCGGTTCCGTGTCGGCGCTCGCCGTCGTGCAGAACCCGCGCACGCTGGAGCCCGAGGCCGTGGCGTTCGAATACCTGCTCCCCGAATGGCGTGCACTCACCAGCGCAGCGCGTGCGGATGTCGCATTCCTCCAGGAGCTGCACGATGGCGTGTTCTTCCTCGCGGACCGCGATACGGCGGATCGCGTGTGGCTCGTCGGGTACTTCAGCGATACGCGATCCCCGGCCTATTACCTGTACGACCGCGCGGCGCGGCGGGCGGAACTCCTATTCGCCACCGATCCAGAGATGTCCGGCCTCCCGCTCGCGCCGATGCGTTCGATCACGATTCCCGCACGCGACGGGTTGGAGATCCCCTGCTATCTCACCCTGCCCGTGGGCGTCCCCGCGAAAAAGCTGCCGCTCGTGGTGAACCCGCACGGTGGACCGTGGACGCGCGACTCCTGGGGTTACAACCCCGAAGTGCAATGGCTCGCCAATCGCGGATACGCGGTATTGCAGGTGAACTACCGCGGTTCGACGGGATTCGGAACGCGCTTCGTCAATGCCGGCGATCACCAGATGGGCGTCGGCGCGATGCAGCACGACCTCACCGACGCGGTGCGGTGGGCGACGCGCACAGGGATCGCCGATTCCACACGCATCGGCATCTACGGTGGATCGTATGGAGGATATGCAACGCTCGCGGGGCTTGCTTTCACACCGGAGATGTACGCGTGCGGTGTCGATCTTGTTGGGCCGTCCGATCTCCGCACGCTCATCGCGTCGTTTCCGTCGTATTGGGGACCCCGAAAGACGCGCTGGCTCCGGCGCATTGGCGACGTGCTCGCCGACGAGGAACTGAACCGCCGTCTGTCGCCGCTCTACCACGCGGACGCGATGCGCGCGCCGTTGTTGATCGGGCACGGAGCCAACGACCCGCGCGTGGTACTCGCAAACTCGGAGGCCATCGTGCGTGCGCTGCGGGATCGTGGTGTGCCCGTTGCGTTCATCGTGTATCCCGACGAAGGCCATGGATTCGCCCGCGAAGAGAACGCGCAGGATTTCTACGGGCGGATGGAAGAGTTCCTGGCGCGCCATCTCGGCGGACGCGCGGAGCCTTTTGCACCGGTCGCGGGATCGAGCGCGGACGTGCGCTGAGAACGCTACTCAGGCACGCTCCGCGCGAGACGATTTCCCGCCCCGACGCAGGCTCCGGGCGTCGATTCGGATACGGTCACATGCTCGCTATC
>CAZEPH010000448.1:0-2614 GCA_964514075.1 uncultured bacterium
ACGGCTACCTCACGATGAAGGAGCCCGTGAAGGACGTCATGCGCTTCGACGAGAAGAACATCGATTGGTCGAAGACCAAGGCGTGGGCGTGGGGCGGCTACTACGCGCGGTTGTTCATGAACGTGAAGGGGCGCGAGCCGGAGGGTATCATCGAGCCGGCGGACTACGAGAAGGTGCGCGCGGAGATCGCGAAGGGTCTCGAAGCGATTCCCGATGACGCGGGCAAACCGATGGGCACGCGCGCGCTGAAGCCCGAGGATCTGTACGACGTGGAGAAGATCGCGGGCATCGCACCCGATCTCTTCGTGTACTTCGGCGACCTCTTGTGGCGCGCGACGCAGGACGTCGGTCACGACTCGATCTACTCGTTCGAGACGGAGATCGGTCCGGATGACTCGGTCCACGACTACGAGGGTATCTGCATCGTCAAGTCGCCGCGGCACCAGGGCGGCAAGCGGGTCGAGGGCCTGCGCATCGTCGACGGCGCACCCACGATGCTCACTCTCTTGGGCGTACCCGTTCCGGACGACATGGAAGGCACGCCCGTTTCGACCAACTAAGCACGACGAACGCCGTTTACCCGGCGTCTGGTTCTCTCACTCGATGAAGGAGGAGTCGCATCAATGTCCGTTGAAGCACCAGGCTGCGTGATGTGGTTCACGGGAGTCCCCGCTGCGGGGAAGTCGACCGTGGCCAAGGCCGTGGAAGAGAAGCTGCTCGCACGCGGCCTCAAGGTGGAGAACCTCGACGCCGACGAGTGGCGCGCGCGCATGTCGCCCGACCTAAAGTACGGTCCGCAGGACATGGATCTGAACACGAAGCGTCTCGCATATGTCGGCAAGCTCATGTCGAAGCACGGTGTGACGGTGATCATCGCCGCGGTGGCGCCGATGCGCGAGTACCGCGACCGCGCACGGGATTGGATCGACAACTTCGTCGAGGTCTTCGTCGACTGCAGCACCGAAGAGTGCAAGAAGCGCGACCCGAAGGGTCTCTACGCGAAGGGCGACAAGGGGATCGTCAATGACATCCCGGGCATTCACGTCCCTTACGAAGCGCCGGAGAGCCCCGAGGTGCACCTGCACACCGACAAGCACTCGATCGACGAGAGCGCGGACCAGGTCATGACGCGCCTCGAAGAACTCGGGTACATCCCTGTTCAATACGGTGTGATGGACGACGACGACGAGGTCTACTCCGAGGAGGAAGAGGAGAAGATCAAGGAGCGTCTCCGCGGTCTCGGGTACCTCTAGACCGCTCGCTCATTGCCACAACGAAGGCGCGCTCGTCCCAATGGGGCGGGCGCGCTTTGCGTCACTTGGACACCTTCAGTGTCTCTGTGACCGTAACATGAGCGTAAGTTGCTGCAAATGAGCGTACTGGAGCGATGGATACGCCGGTTGGACTACAGAGTGTCCTGTTTCGCGCAACAGCCGGTGCCTTCCGCGCCGGCGAGGAAACGTGACATGAATGACCAGAATCAACAACTTACGCGGACGCCGCACGAGAAGCGCGAGGTGGCACACCGACTGCATAGTCTGTATTCCCAGATGGCCGGGCGCTCCGGAACGAAAGAGCCGGCCATCGCCGAGTTGAGGGAGGACGCGCGAGACGAAGTGTCTCCGCCATACCGCCACTGGGGAGCAGCGGAACGGCCGTCCTCCCTCGGCAATCGAGCCACTGCACTACCTCCTGGTACGGCAAGGTACGCCTGTCGCGGACGTCATGCACCCGCGACAGGCGCATTCTCTTGGTGCCCATGACGCGACGGGAAAGGGCCTTAGCGCAGGCGTGTGCCGCACGCGACGCACACCTTGCTCAACTTTCGTCGGTGCTGCGCTCCGTCGAGGTCGTATGGCCCGCGCCGCTCGACGACGAGAGCCTCGATGAAGCGCTCCTGGCGCTCCGTGTCGAGTGGGAGCGGAGCGGCCTCTTGGAGCGCCATGACATGCTGCGCGACTGGGACCGCACGATGAGCGAGCTGCAGAACACGATCGCCGTCCTTCGCGCACTTCTGGCTCGCTGAGGCTCGACAGCCTCAAGTCCTTCAGGTCGCCCGCCGACCATGAGACAAGGCGGAGAAGGACCCTGTGTCCCCTCCGCCGGCTTGGAGAAGGGAAGACAGGGACGGACAGCTTTCACGCGGTTGCCTCGTCCGGCCTTCTCGAGACGGTCGGTGATCTCACGATCGCCGAAGACACTCGGGAGGTACGGGATGACACCACTTGTGGCGATCCTGTTCTCCGCTTCCGTCATCGACCTGTTCTGGTGGATCAGACGGTAGCGTATTTCTCTCGGCGGGCGGATGGGAGGCGACTCCCGTCCGCCCGCCTCGCTTTTCCCCCCCGTGCGTGTTAGCGTTTCCCGCCGTCGTGTTGATGCCTCACGTGCACCGCCGCCGTACCCCCGGAGCGTTTGCGCATGGCAGGGACGAACACGCTTCTCACGCAGCATCGCACACGCGCGATCGCCGCGGCATTGAGTGCCGTCGTTCTCGTCGTGTCCGTCGTCGGAGCCGTGCGCATCAGCGCGCACGGATACGCGGGGGCTGCACTGTCGCGCGAGGTCATCGGCGCCGTCGATCCTGACTCGCCCGCCGACGCGGCCGGCCTGC
>CAZEPH010000449.1:0-2607 GCA_964514075.1 uncultured bacterium
CGTGGACGTGGTGATCTCACGCTTCGGCTTTCAGATCATCACTGACCCGGACGCGGCGGCGCGTGAGGCTTTTCGCGTGCTACAGCCCGGGGGGCGCATCGGCCTTGCGGTGTGGCCGAGCGGCGAGCGCACCCCCGCGTTGCACGTGGTCATCGAACCGATGCTGGCGTTCGCGGAACCCGACGAAGACGGTTACCTCCCGACACCGTACGAACTCGGTGGACCGGGCGAACTGGCCGCACTGCTCGCATCGGTCGGCTTCGACGACGCGCGCGAGTGGTCGGTGCACGGTGGGATGAGCGCCCCATCCACGCAGGCGTACCTGGACATGACCATCGGCGGCACGCCGATCGGCCACTCGCTCTCGGAGGAGCCGCCCGACGTGCAGAACGCGATTCGCGAGCGCATCGCGGCGAACGTCGCGCAACACGTGCAGCCGGATGGCAGCGTGCGCATCCCAGCGGAATGTGTCCTCGTGACGGCGCGCAAGCCATGACGGCGCGGCACAGAGTGTTGTGCGCGTGTGCGGTAGCCGTGCTGGTCGTATGCGCGCCGCCCGTGTGGGCCGAGGGATTCACCGGCAGCGACGCAGCGCTCGCGCACATCGCGGACGTCGTCGCACAGAACTACTGGCGGCCGATCCCGCGCGACAGCGCGCTCGCCGCGATTCGCGCGGGCGGTTTGGAGGCGCTGGATCCGTACAGCAAACTGTTTGAGCCGGACGAGTGGGCCTACATGCAATCGAACGTGAAGGGAACGTTCGGGGGAATCGGCATGGTCATGGAAGCCGACTCGACGACCGGCGAGATCCGGGTGACCGACACGTTCGCGCGCAGTCCCGCGGCCGCGGCAGGGATCGTCCCGGGGGCGGTCGTGCTGGCCGTGGACGGAAGGCCCGTCACGGGCCGCTCTGTGGACAATGCGGTGATGCTCGTGCGCGGGCCCGTCGACTCCGTCGTGCACCTGGACCTACGTCTGCCACGCGAGAGCGCGCCGCGCCGTCTCGCGATCCGCCGCACGACCATCGTGACGGAGTCCGTGCACGGCGCCTCGCGTCGCGCCGGCGGCGAGTGGTCATACGTGCTCGACGAAGCCCCGGACATCGCCTACCTGCGCATTCCGTACTTCACCGCCACGACGGTCGGCGAAGTGGATCGCGCGCTCGCGGCCATCGCGCACACACGCGCGCGCGGGTTGATTCTCGACTTGCGCGACGGGAGCGGCGGGCTCTTCTCCGCCGCGGTCGGCGTCGCGGATCGCTTCCTCGACTCGGGCGTCATCGTCTCGCAGTGCACGCGAGCGCAGTGCGACACAACGAAGGCCGAGCCGGGCGTGGGGACGACGCTTCCCGTCGCACTGCTCGTGAACGCGCAGACCGCGTCGGCATCGGAAGTCCTCACGAGTGCGCTGCAAGACCAGCATCGTGCGACCGTCATCGGCTCGCGCACGTACGGCAAGGGAATGGTGCAGCGGCTCTTCCCGCTCGCGGACAGCGTGAGCGGGTTCAAGATCACGACCGGATCGTACACGCGTCCATCGGGACGTCCGATCGAGCGGCATCTCGCGGGATCGGATTCGACGATCGGGGGCGTGTGGCCCGACTCGGGAATGAGCATCGCGCTCACGCCGGAGCAATCCGCCGCGGTGTCCGAGACGCTCGCATCGGCTGACGGACTCGTCGGCCGCTCGCACGCGACGATCGCGTCGCCGTCGCGTGCCACGGATGTCGAACTGCGCCGGGCGTGCGACGTCTTGCGCGCACGACGGTAGGAGACGATGGCCGTGCGGATTCGCCCCGCCACACCCGAGGACGCGCCGCAGATCGCGCGCGTGTACATGGACAGCGCCCGTCATCACACCGCGCTCGACGGTGAGCGCTACGCACTTCCGCGTGAAGCGGATGTGATCCATCGATACGCCGACGGCCGCCAACTCCCGCAGGTGCTCTCGCCGGATCAGCGCGTGACGTTCGTAGCGGAGCGCGGCGGCGCGATCGTCGGATTCCTCGACGCGCACCTCGACGCGCAGGCGGACACCGATACGATGCAATCGCAATGGAGTTTCGTGTACGTGGCGGAGCTCGCGGTGGCCGAAGAGGCGCGCGGCGCGGGCGTCGGCGCGGCGCTCCTCGCCGCCGCCGAGGAATGGGGACAGGCGCACGGTGCGCAGTACGTGTTTCTGCAAGTGCTCGCCGCCAACGCCGACGCGGTGCGTTTCTACGAGCGCATGCACTACGCGCCGTGCTCGCACAATATGATGAAGCGTCTCCCTTCGTCGTAGGCACGAGAGACTTCGCAGGTCCGCGCGCTTGTGCTAAGTTGCGCGCGTTTGTCGCAGTCCCACCCTTGGGATTATCGCACATGCCCAACGCTCGCAGTTTGGTGCCGCCGGCCGGGAGTTATCGCGGCCACGGATACGGTCAGCCGTTCGGCGCGACGGGACGCACGGACGCGTGGTGGATCGCGCCACTGGTGCAAGCGATCGGCTTGCTGGCCGCGATCGTCTACCTCACGTGGTCGGGATTCCACCCGGCGGGATCGTCGTTTGCGCCGTATCACTCGCCGGTCCACGCGAAGATCTTCGGCTACGAGCCGGGCGTCGGTGTGC
>CAZEPH010000450.1:0-2602 GCA_964514075.1 uncultured bacterium
CTCGACAAAGTGTTCTGGCCCGCAGAGGGCTACACGAAGGGCGATCTCATCGCCTACTACGACGCCGTCGCACCGCTCCTCTTGCCGTACCTTGCGAACCGTCCCGTGTTCGTGACGCGGTTCCCCGACGGCATCGGCGGCAAGTCGTTCTATCAGAAGGATGCGCCTGCGTTCGCGCCGTCGTGGGTGCGCACGGAGGTCGTCTACAGCGGCGGCGACGCGCGCGACATTCGCTACTTCGTGATCGACGACGCGGACATGCTGCGCTACGTGATCAACATGGGCGTGATTCCGCTGCATCCGTGGTCGTCCCGCCTGGGTTCGCTCGAACAACCCGATTGGATGATCCTCGACCTGGACCCCAAGGGCGCACCGTTCGGACACGTCGTACAGATCGCGCGCACGATCAAGCGACTGCTCGACTCACTCGACATTCCGAGCTATCCGAAGACGTCCGGGGCCACGGGGCTCCACGTGCTCGTGCCGCTCGGCGCGAAATATACATACGAACAGTCGCGCACGTTTGCGCGATTGCTGGCGATGCTCGTGGTGCAGGAGGAGCGCGACATCGCGACGGTCACGCGGGCGGTGAACGCGCGCGAGGGGAAGGTGTACGTGGACTTCGGGCAGAATGCGCATGGGCAAACCATCGTTGCGCCGTATTCCGTGCGTGCGATTCCCGGCGCTCCGGCGTCGTGCCCGTTGCGCTGGAACGAGGTCAACGCGACACTCGACCCCGCGCGCTTCACGATCCGCACGATTCCCGAGCGCGTCGGACGTGTGGACGATCCGCTGCGTGCGGTGCTCGGCAAGGGGATTCGCATGGAAGATGCGCTCGGGCGCCTCGCCCCGCGAGTGGCGAACCTCGATGCGCTTGACCGCTGAGCCGTTCGCAGTCAGTATGAGTGCACTTGTTCATCCTCTAGGAATGCTCCGGTCCACTCCCCACCGAACCTTCCTTCACACATCGCGCCCCAAAGGCGTTGCGCTGGAGGTCTATCCATCATGCGGTTGATTCGGTTTGTTGCTGTCACGCTCACCCTTCTCTGCGCCCTCACCGCCGTTCGCACCAACGCGAGCGACGCGATTCGCGACGCGCAGAACAACAGCCTTGACTGTACGTTCACCTTGGGCTTCTGGAAGACGCACCCGGAAATGTGGCCGGTGGGATCCCTCACCCTCGGCACGGTCGTGTACTCGCAGAGCCAGTTGCTCGACATTCTCAACGAGCCGGTGCGTGGGAACGGACTCGTGTCCCTGTCGCACCAAGTCATCGCTGTCAAACTCAACGTGGCAAACGGCGCGGACGGATCGGTGCTCGGCACCGGCGTCGCAGACGCCGACGCTTTGATCGGCGGGCTCGTCGTGCCGCCCGTCGGCACGGGGTACTTGGAGACGAGCACGACGTCGTCCTTCACGAATCTCTTCGACATGTACAACAACGGCGTGATCGGCTCGGGCCACTGCGGCACGACGCCTGTTGCGCCGTCGACGTGGGGCGCGGTGAAGTCGCTCTACCGCTAGTCTTCGTCTCGACGAGAGCCCGTGCGGCTGGACCGCACGGGCTCTTGCCTGTCGGCTAGTCCCACTCGTCCTCTGTGTCGATCCATACGCGAACGCGATCTCTTCCGCTGTCGACCAACACGAGATCGAGCCGTCCCTTCGCGCGCACCAGTCGCGCGACGTCCCGCTCGGTGATCTCCGCGTCGTCCGTCGCGGTTATCGCGTCCATCACCATCTCCGGAACGCGGACGATCACGCGCTCCTCGTGGTGGCGCGGGTTCACGCGAAAGGTGCAGTATCCGCCCTCGCGTGTGACGCGCGTCGTTTCTTTGCGGTCGCGCAGCGTCACGACATACCCCTCGGGATGCGACCGGAGCGTGCGCCACACCTCTCGCACATCGACGTCGTTCACATCCAGATGGTCCTTCGCGAACGACAACGGGTGGCCGCCCTTCGACGGCGTCCATGGAAATGCGATGTCGACGCCGTTCTTGCCGCCCTCCTTCGCGCGAATGTGGAGGTAATAGGACGGCTTGGCGAGGCAGAGGCCGGCGGCCAGGACCAGTGAGACCGCAGTGAGGCCGGCGACGCGGCGGGCGAGGCAATGCATGGCGAGGCTCCTCCAGTGCGTGCGGACGGTGGTGCGGGTCGAGCGCCGGGTCCGAGGCGGCGCTTTGAGCTAGACGGTCGAGGCCAAGAGTGGGTTGCGCCAGACGTCCCCGCATCTCTCTTGGGACCCGGGCCACATGCCCTCTACTCCCCGGCGAGCCACTCCCGCCCGTGCGGCGTCCCCTCGTGCACGCCCGCCGCGGACACCACAATGAACTGCGCCTTGCGCGCGAGATCCTTCAGCGTCGATGCGCCGCAATACGTCATCCCGGAGCGAATGCCGCCCATCACATCGCGAATCACGTCGCCCACGGGGCCGCGCGCGGGCACGTCGATCGACACACCCTCGGCCGTTTTCCACTCGGCCATCGCGCCCATGAAATCCTCTTGCGCCTCGCGCGAGGCCATTCCGCGAAACGCTTTCACGCGCACTTCGCGACCGTCGTGCGTCGTGCGCGTCACCGCATCGCCCGGTGTTTCGTCCGTGCCG
>CAZEPH010000451.1:0-2601 GCA_964514075.1 uncultured bacterium
TACACGTTCCTCGACACGGTGTTCCGCATCGTCGATGGCCGCATCGACTTCAGCGATCCGACGGAGCTCAATCCGAAACTGGACGTCACAGCGGAAACGCGCGTCCGGTCCGAGGGGACCGGCACGCCGGAGGTGATCCAACTCACGCTCTCCGGCACCCTGGTCGACCGGGTCGTCGAGATGCGGAGTCTCTCGTATCCCGAGCGATCGTCGGAGGCGATCTTCGACGAACTCACGCGCAGCAAACTACGCAGCGGCCAGGCGGCGACGACCTTCGGTCAGAATGTTCTTCTGCGGCAGTTCGAGCAGTCGTTCCTGCGACAGGTCGGGTGGGTGGACCAACTCGACCTGGACGCGTCGAAGGGCGCAACGAGTCTCACGGTCGGAAAGTACCTCTTCTCCGAGTTGTACGTGCGCTACGCGCAGGGGCTCTCTGCGCCGAATCGAAACGCGGTCATCGAGTACTGGGTGAACCGCAACGTATACCTGACGGGAGAGTTCGATCTCACGAACGTCGCGACGGGCGGCACCGTGCCCGCGGAGTCGCCGTCGTCCGCGTCGGGTTATCGCATCGGCCTCAAAGTGCGGCACGAGTTCTAGCGTCGCGCGGGACAAGCGCGCGGGGCGTCGGCTATAGTGCCGGCATGCCGAGCGATTCGCTGTTCGCGATGGGCGGCGCCACGGTGCCGCCCGCGCCCGTGTCCCCCGAGCCGCCCCGTGCGCCGTCTTTGAACGCGGTGCAGATGCGCGCCGTCACGCACCCAGGCGGACCATTGCTCATTCTCGCGGGCGCGGGGAGCGGGAAGACACGCGTGCTGACCGAGCGTATTGCCTGGCTCGTGCACGAGCGCGGCGTCGTGCCGTACAAGATCCTCGCGTTCACGTTCACGAACAAAGCCGCGGGGGAGATGCGCGCACGCGTCGAGCAGAGACTCGGAGCGCGCGCGGCCGATTTGTGGATTGGCACGTTTCACCGCATTTGCGCGCGCGTGCTGCGCCGCCACGCCGAGCGCATCGGCCTGCCGCGCGCGTTCACGATCTACGACACCGACGATCAACACGCACTGCTGAAGCGGCTCGCGGCGGAATTGTCCCTGCCCGACGCGCAGTACCGCCCGGCGGCGGCGGGACGGATGATCTCAGACGCGAAGAACCGCTTGATCGAACCCGCGGAGTTCGCCGAGACGGCGGCCACGCCGTACATGCAGGGCCTCGCCCGGCTCTATGCGGCCTACCAGCGCGCGCTCCGCACGCTGGGCGGCGTGGACTTCGATGACATCATCAACGAAACGCTGCGTCTCTTTCGCGAGCATCCGGATGTGGCGCGCGGCTATGCGGAACGCTTCGAGCACGTGCTCGTCGACGAGTATCAGGACACGAACCACGCACAGTATCTGCTCATCACGCAGTTTGCGGCGGTGCACCGCAATCTCGCGGTCGTGGGCGACGACGATCAAGCGATCTACTCGTGGCGCGGCGCGGACATCACGAACATCCTGTCGTTCGAGTCCACGTATCCGGAGGCCGTGGTGCTGCGTCTCGAGCAGAATTACCGCTCGACGCAGCGCATCCTCGACGTGGCGCACGCCGTCGTGAGCCGGAACGCGGCGCGGCGGGAGAAGAAGCTGTGGACTGCGAACGACGGCGGCGAGGCGGTGCGTCTCGATCTGGTCGCGAACGAAGACGCGGAGGGCATGCTCGTCGCAGACGTCGTCGAGGATCTGACCGCGCGGTTGCGTCTGCGCCGCGGACAGGTGTGCGTGCTGTATCGCACGCACTCGCAAAGCCGCGCAATCGAAGACGGACTACGCCGCGCCGCGATTCCGTACCAGTTGATCGGCGGCGTGGCGTTCTACGAGCGGCGCGAGGTGAAAGACATCCTTGCGTACCTCCGGCTGCTCGTGAACCCGCAGGACGACGTGGCCTTCCTGCGCGTGGTCAACGTGCCGAAGCGCGGCATCGGTGGGACGAGCGTTGCCCGACTGCAACAACGCGCGCGCGAACGTGGGCTCTCGCTCGTGGACGCGGTGACGGACCCGATGATCGTGGCCGAATTGGGACCGGCCGGGAAACGTCTCGCGGGATTCCGCGCGTTGCTGGACGAACTCGCGCGCAGTCGATCGCTGCCGGTGCCCGATGTGGTGCGGCTCGTCGTCGAGCGCACCGGGTACGGCGCGGCGCTCGCGGCGGATGGAGACGAAGGCATCGCGCGCGTGGAGAACGTGGAGGAAATCGCGGCGGCCGCGGCGTATGCCATGGAGGAAACGGGGGACAGCTCGCTCGAGAACTTCCTCGCGGAGGCGGCGCTCATGTCGCAGGTGGACTCCCTGACAGACGGGGAGGATCGCGTCGTCTTGATGACGGTGCACAATGCCAAGGGACTCGAGTTTCCGGCGGTGATCATTACGGGACTCGAGGAGGGGTTGTTTCCGCACATGTCGGCGTACGACAGCAGCGACGAGTTGGAGGAAGAACGCCGCCTCTTCTACGTCGCGGTGACGCGCGCGGAGCGCGTCGTGCACTTGATGTCCGCCGCGGAACGGCGCCGCTACGACCGGCTTCAGCCGTGCACCCTCTCGCGTATCGTCGAGCAGATCCCTC
>CAZEPH010000452.1:0-2593 GCA_964514075.1 uncultured bacterium
GCCACGATCTCGCGGGCGATCGTGAGGGGAACCTCCCTCTCGTGCGCGGCAGACGACGGTCGCGCACCGGTGGGTTGTGCGAGCGCGCGCGCATGGAGCGCCGTGCCCAGCGCCCACCCGCCGCAGGCCGCGTGAATCGCGCTTTGCGTGCGCCGCGGAACGGCCCCTCCGGCCACGCGCGCGAGCACCGCGGACTCCTCCGCCGCGGTGAGCAACAACTCACCCTCCACGATATGCACGACGCGGTGCACGTGTTCGATGCGTCGCGGCGACACGGGGTCCTGCGTACGCGACGTCAAGATGAATCGCGTGCGCGGGCCGCAGCGCACGATGACGTCTTCGAGCACGCGGCGGCCGCTGGCGCCCAGGTGATGCGCGTCGTCGATCACGATCGTGCCTCCACGGGCTTCGTCGCAGAGCGAGCGAACGAGCACGGGCAGATCACGCTCCGCATCGCGGGCGCGATCGGCGAGGCGCAGCGTGGCGTGTCCGGCACGCGGCAGTGCGTGCGCGAGCGCGCGCACGAGGGCGACGGGGTCCGCGTCGGCGGGGGTCAGCGCGCACCACGCGCGCGCGCGCCGCGCGGCGATCTGCGCGGCCAGCGTCGTCTTGCCGTATCCCGCCGGAGCGGTGATCAGCGCGAGCGTCCATCGCGTGCCCAGGCGTCGCAGGAGCCGAGGACGCGGAATGATGCCGGTGGGGAGTGGAAGCATCGGTTGCTTCCGAGAGTACTCGCCCGGCGCCTTCTCTGTAAGACCGCTGTAAGAGCCCGCGCGCAGGATCACTCCACGCTGCTCCCAGGAAGCACTTGTAGGGAGGATTCGGTGATGACTCGCTCCGTCAACTCCGCCAGCGTGCGGGTTCTCGTTTGCGCAATAGCTCTTGCGGCGTCGTGTGCCCCCTCAGCACGGGCTGCCGTGCCGGTGACCGCCACGCCCATCGCCACATTTGGCACGGCGGCGCCGGACGGCAACGGCACGTTCGGCACGTTCACCTCGTTCGGGGACGCGTGCGTGAACGACTCCGGGCACGTCGGTTTCTACGCCGTGCTCAACTCCACGTCGAGTGGTTCGTCCAACAACGAAGTTCTGGTGCGCGGTCGCGTGGGTGAATCGCCTGTGCTCATCGCGCGCGAGGGCTACGTGCTGACCGACGGATCCGGCACGCTCGGTCACTTGCACTCGATCCCGCGCGTCTACGCGATGAACAACTCCGGCCGCATGATGTTCTCGACCGACCTGACCGCCACGCCGGGCGGTACGAGCGACAACGCGGGCATCTTCAGTTCCGTCGGGCCGGGCACGCTCGTCGAACACGCGCGCCGCGGCGACTCCACGCCCGCAGGCAACACGTTCGGCGGGTTCATCTACCCGACGATCAACAACACGATGCCCGCGACGATCGGTTTCTACGCGACGCTCGGACCGACCGGTTCAGGCGGGACACGGTACTTCTTCGAACACGGCGGTTCGATCACCTCGCCCACGATTCTGGGGGTGCCCGCGCCCGAAGGAAACGGCACGCTCAACAACTTCGAACTCGGGTGGCCGGCGGCGTTGCATCCCTTCGCAGCGGAAGCGGCGATGGATATCCACTTGATCGGCACGCTGCGTGGATCGCAGGACGACGATGGGATCTACCGCATCACGGACGGCGGATCCACCGAGAAGATTCTGCGCGAGTACGACCCGGCGCCAGGTGGCAGCCGCTACGGTGGAACGGGCGCCCCGCCGATCTACAACCTCTTGCACAACGTCGCTGTGGACACGCCGCGCAATCCGACGAGTGATGGCGAGATCCTCGTAATCGCCGGCGACGGGACGGACGTGAAGGTGCTCGGACACAACGACAGCTCACCCGACTCGAACGGCGTCTTCGACGGGTTTTCCTCTCCGTCACTGAGCGCGGGGAATCTCACGGGATTCACCGCGTGGTTCCTCAACACGATCGGCGGCGGCGCGGACGACTCCGGCGTGTTCCGCGGGGACGGACTCGTCACGTACAAGATCGCGCGCGAAGGAAGGGACGTGCCCGAGGGCGGCGGCAAGTACCGACCGTTCGACATCAGCGGCACGACCACCGCGATCAACGCGGCCGGACAAGTCCTCTTCACCGCGCGTCTCACCGGCACGCCGCGCGGCACCCAGGACGACCGCGGCCTGTATCTGTGGGATGAGTTCAACGGGATCACGAAGATCGTGCGCGAAGGGGACATCGTGAACGGCAGCACCGTTACCGACATTTCCTGTCTCACCGCGCGCGACTTCGGCGGCTTTCGCGTGCTCAACGACAAGGGCGAGGTCGTCGCTCGCCTGCAGGTCGGATCGGGATTCCCGGAAGCGAACAAGGATGGCGTCTACATCTTCCACCCTGATTTCCCGACGGCGGTCGGACGCGAGGCGCCGCGCGCGCGCGGTGTCGTGTCACTCGCCGTCGGCCCGTCGCCGATGCGCGAGGTGACGTCCGTGCACTGCACTCTTCCCCACGAAGCAGCGCATGCCGAAGTCGCCATTCTCGACGCCATCGGTCGCACCGTGCGGCGCCTGCACTCTGGACCCCTCGTTGCGCGGAGCGCGTTCCTCTGGAACGGTCG
>CAZEPH010000453.1:0-2585 GCA_964514075.1 uncultured bacterium
GTCGGCGGGGACAACCGCATCGCGGAGATTGCGCTGGATCGCGCGAGCGTCGTGATCGAGCTCTTCCCGCGGGGCGGACGCATGCTCGTGCTCGATGCGGTCACGCGCGCGGTGCGCGCGGTGTGGGATCCGCCCGGCGTCACGCGCGCGGCGCCTGAGCGCGATGCGGTCTACGCGGCGCCCGCCGCGCACGCAGGTGCGGCGTCCGTGTCGAGCGCACACGCGCTGGTCGACGCCGTCGCGACGTCGATACGCGGCGACGCGGCACGGGCGGTCCGCGCGCTGCTCGCCCGCGCGGACAAGCGCATCGACAAGCGCGAGGCGTCCATTCGCGAGGCGCTGGCCGCATGCAACGACGCGGCGAACGTGCGCCGCCGGGCGGAGACGATCCTCGCGCACATCGCGCGTGTACCGCGCGGCGCCGCGCGCGTGCGACTACCCGACGTGTATTCCGGCGAGGACGCGGAGATCGCGCTCGATCCGCTGGCCAGCGCACACGAGAACGCGGAGCGCTTGTTCCGCCGCGCGCGCAAGGCCGAACGCGCGGAGCCCGTGGAGCGCGCGCGTCTCGACGAATTGGTGCGCGTGCGCGCTGACGCGTTGGCCGTCCGCGAGTCTCTCGATGCAGCGGACACGCTGGACGCCATCGACGCAGTTCATACACGTGCGCGCTCGGTCGCCAAACGGCTCGGCATCGAGTCGGGGGAGCCCGCATCCGCACCGCGCCCGGCGCCGCGCACGCGCACGCCACGGGCCGAAGCCGCCCGGGCCGCGGATCGCTTCGCCCCGCGCCGCTTCCGCACGAGCGACGGGTGGGACGTGCTCATCGGCCGCACCAACGAGGAGAACGATCACCTCTCCCTCAAGATCGCGCGGCCCGACGATATCTGGATGCACGTGCACGGGGCGCCCGGCTCGCACGTCGTCGTGCGGCGCGCGGGGCGCAAGGACAATCCGCCGAAGCGCACGCTGGAGGAAGCCGCGTCGTTCGCGGCGTTCTACAGCAAGGCGAAGAACGCAGGGAAGGTGCCGGTCGTGTACACGGAGGCGAAGTACGTGCGCAAG
Source organism: uncultured bacterium (assembly GCA_964514075.1). GTDB lineage: Bacteria > Eisenbacteria > RBG-16-71-46 > CAZEPH01 > CAZEPH01 > CAZEPH01. The sequence continues at coordinate 1,066 of CAZEPH010000453.1, forward strand.
CCGCGCAAGTCGCCGCCGGGACAGGTCACGTGCACGCGCGAGAAAACGATCATCGTGCGCCCGGCGGAGCCGACGGCGGCGCAGCGCGCGGACGCAGGGCAGCGAAGCGATGAGTGACGGCGTGAACGTGCCCGCGAAGGGCGCTACGGCGTCACGACAATGCGTCGCGCCTCCGTTCGCGTACCGGACGTAAGTCGCGCGACGTACAATCCGGACGGCACGCGCGCACCCGCCTCGTCGTGAAGATCCCACTCAATGACCCGCCGAGCGACTGCGGACGGAGCGAGGGTCAAGGCGCGAACCGACCGTCCGCAGGCATCGTAGATGGCGATCGTCGCTGCGTCCCCGCTTGGCACGGTGCACGCAAGACGCGCGAGGCGGCCGTGAGTCATGCACGCCACGGGATCGAGGCCGAACGTCTCCCCGGCCGACATCTCCGATCCCACGCCCGTCGGATCGGCGATCGCAAACGGCTGGCTCGTCGATGCCCCTTCGTTTTCCCACGCGTCGTATGCGCGAACGAGCACGCGGCACTGCGTCGACGGTGGACCAGTCGCGACGAACTGCAACGACCCGGAGTTGGGCACGCCGTGCGCAATCGTGTCCGGATAGGTTGCGCCTCCGTCACGCGACAGAAGGATCGTCACCGAGTCGATGCCCGTGCTGTCGGCGGCTTGCCACGTGACGACTTGCGGCGTTCCCACACCCCACACCGTTCCCACGTGCGGGTCGAGAACGAACACGGACGGCGCCGTTGCGTCGATCGCGGCGTCCCACAGTCCACGGCCGTGCGTCGCTGCTTTGAGGTGATTGCTCGTCTCTTGCAGAAGGAGCGCCATCACGGGGAGGTTCGGCAGGCCGATCATCTTCCGCCACGCCTTTCCGCCGCTCGCGCTGTAGTACACGCCGTCGTACGCGCCGAGATACATGCGCGGGATGGGCGCGCGGAAGTCCATCGTCATCGAGACGGGCGTCGCAGCCGCAGGGAGATCGCCGGTGACATCCGACCACGTGGACCAACCGTCGGTCGTTGTGAACACGCGCGACCCCACGCCTTGCTCGACGCACATCCACGCGCGATTCCAATCCGCTGGATCGGCGATGAGCGCGCGAACGGCGTTGCTGCCGGTCGCGACGGTGTTGTCGACGCCGACGCCGTAGTCCGTGAACGACCACACGTGCCCGTCGCTGGTGCCCGCGTAGAACTGGTTGCCGGCGATAGGCGACACGGTCATCGCGGACACCGTCCCGCTCGCGGTGATCGATCCCGAGACGACGGACCATCCAGGAAGCAGATTGCTCCACACGCGGTTCGTTCCGACGAGCAGCGCGCCGCCGATGTTCGGGTCGAGCACGATCGGCGCGCGGAGGAATTGCACCGGATCGGCGGCCGCAACCCAGGGTCCGGTAATGTCGGTCGTGATTGTTCCACCGTTTAAGACGAACAGATCTGTGAGTGATTGCGTGCTCGTGTACCACCGCGTTGGATCGTCCGGGCTGATGACGCACGTCCCCCCGTC
>CAZEPH010000454.1:0-2579 GCA_964514075.1 uncultured bacterium
CTGCGCGCCCGGTAGGACGCGTCCATCGAGAGATCGCAGTAGGCGATGTCGGAGAGAACGCCCATGCCGTACCGCTCCGCGAACGCATAGATCCGATCGTAGAGCGCGGCGGACTCCACGGCGCCCGTCGGGTTGTTCGGGTAGTTGATCATGAGGATGCGCGCACGCTGCCGCACGTCTTCCGGGATCGCGTCCAGATCCAACTCTCCGGTCTCCGGGTGGACCTGCACTTCGTGCACGTCCAACTCCGCGAGCGCGGTGCTTCCCAGGTACGCGGGATAGCACGGCGTCATGAGGAGCACCGTGTCGCCCGGGTTCAGATTCCCCCAGAAGAAGTGCGCGAGTCCTTCCTTCGATCCGACGAGCGGCAGGATCTCGGTCGATGCGTTGAGCGTCACGCCGAAGCGGCGCGCATACCACGCGGCGATCGCCGCGCGGAACTCCGGCAAGCCCTGGAAGCTCGGGTACCGGTGATTCTCCTGCGACGTGTCGTCGAGGGCGCGGTGCATCGCGTCGATCACGTGCTGCGCCGGGCGCATGTCAGGGTTGCCCACGCCGAAGTCGATCACGTCGACACCTTCGCGCATCTTCGCATCACGCGCGGCGAACACCTTGGCGAGAGTGTACGTGGTGACGCCGGCCAAGCGGCGGGACGAGGTGAACGGCGGGCTCGCGCTCATGGATTCTCCGTATGTGGACGTGCGACTGCGACCAGCGACACCAGAGCGTACGGAGGCGCGGGAAGGCATGTCAACGGGCCGGAGGCGTCCATCCCGATGCACGGCGCACGCGCGCATGCATCGCGCACGACGGCCGCGTGCGGCGGGGCCGACAGCATTGCACGTGAAGTGCATGTGTGCGTGCGATCTGTCCGCGTCCCGCGGTCCTCCCGGGGTGCGGCACGAGCGTTGCGAAGTCCCCCCGTGGCACGAGGTCCACGGGAGGAACATGCGGATCATCGTAAATGCCTCGTGCCAGGACAATCGAGTCTGTACGCTTCTCGTGGCCTCGTTGCTGCTCGCCGCCGGTCCCGTCTCGACGGGGTCGGCGGCGTCTTTGCCGACGCAGAACAGCGGCATCGGCACCTTCGCCGTCGCCTATGGCAACCAAACGGCGCGCGCGACACAGATTGCCCGAACCTTCAGCCTCCTCACGTGCACGGACTCCGTGAACATCCGTCCGCTCCGTCAGGCGGATCCCACGACGCCGCTCCTCGGCTACATCGACACGAACCTCGCGTACTATAACGCGTGGTTCGGGGAGACGCAGTTGCACGAGGACGCCTTCCTCCACTCTGCCGATCCCGCATGTTTGACCACGCACTCGGGGAGCGGGGCGATCACGCTCGCGTGGCTCTCGGATCGGCGTGTGTCGGACGGCACGTTGGCGCTGCGCGGGTACAACGTGTACCGGCGCCGCGGAAGCACCGGCGCCTTCACGCTCCTGACCGCGACGCCGTCGACGTCCATGACCTATCTCGACACCGGTCTGCGCGACGGCACGCAGTACGAGTACAAGATCACGACCGTCGACCTGACGCGCGGCGAGCTGGCGTACTCGGACGTGGTGAGTGAATCGCCGGGCGCGACGTCGCTCGTGTTCCTGGCACCCGTGTCCGTTACCGTCACGCCGGGCCCGACCACGGCCAGCGTGGCCTTCACGGTCGCCGCGTCGCCGAGCGTGACAACGGTGGACCTCTGGGTCGACGCGGACCGCTCGCGCACGTTCAACCCGGGCGAGAACGTGGCGATGACGAAGTCCGGAACGGACGGCCTCGGAAACGGCATCTTCACGGCGACGCGCGTTCTGCCCGTGACCTACTCGGTGGGGTGTCCCGTCGGGTACGCGTGGTACGCGTCCACAGGCAGCGGCGCCACGATGGTACGTCTCCCGGAGACCGGCGCCTTTACCACGAACACGAACAACCGTCTCCGCAACTCCACCTGGGGCGTGTGGGCGATGGACCCGGCGGACACGACGTGGCAGCGGATCTCGAGCAACGGCGTGCGCACGCTGCGCGCCATCGGGTACGACGGCATCTTCCTCGACGACTGCTACAGCCTGCCGTTCGAGCTGCAGCTCGACGCCGAGGTCCCGCGTTCGGTGATCGTGCGCTGGCGGTCCTCGATGCAGACGTTCATCGCCGCCCTGCGCAATGCGGCGCTGCCGGGATACCTGCTGTTCAACGGTATGTCCGACGCGACCGTCGGCTACGCGGACGCGTCCGACGGCGGCATGCTGGAAGGCTTCATCGTTGCGCCGTGGAAGACGGGCGGCGCAAGCACTGGGTGGTGGTGGGCCAACACGATGGATGCCGCGCTGCGTACGCAGAGCGGCCGCGCGGCGACGCAGCTGTATCTCGGTCTCGGCGAACCCGATCAAGTGCAACTGCGCTTCTTCGCTCTGGGATCGTACTTGCTGGTGAAGGACTCGCGCGCGTTCTTCGCGTTCACGCGCGCCGCGGGCATCGGCAACTACCGCAAGGACGCCCCGCGCGACGTGCTGTGGGCGACCAGGCTGGTCGGCATCGTCGCCGAGGACTGCGGTCCGTGCAGCCAGCTGACCATCACGATGGCGCT
>CAZEPH010000455.1:0-2577 GCA_964514075.1 uncultured bacterium
CACCCTGACGGTGAACCCGGTGCTGTCGACGACCCAGGTCGCATCGGCGGCGGTGCAGGCGAACGGGCCAGCGTCGAGCTTCAACGTCACGAACACCAGCAACACGGAGGTCTCCGTCACGACGACGGTGCAGTGTCCGGAAGGCGCACCGACGCTGACCGCGACTGTGTCGCCGACGGGAACCATCGAGCCGGGATCGAACGCAGCCGTTACGTTGAACGCGACAGCAGGGACGTCGGTGGCAGCAGGCACCTACAACTGCACGGTCACGGTCACCGGAACGGAGCCGGGAGGTCAGAAGGTCATGTCGGTCGTGAGCGTCGCCGTCGAGGTGCCGCGCATGGCAGCCATCACTCTGAACTCCGGTTCGGCGACGGTCAGTGGCAACCCGGGTCAGTCGGTGAGCTACCCGCTCGTCGTCAGCAACACGGGTAACACGGACATCGCAGCCGGCGAGCTCACGAGCCTCGAGATCGGCCAGTACGTCGCCGGTGACCGGACCTTCCGGGACCACGACGTGCGCATCACGCCCGACCCGACGACCGTCGCGATCGGCCGCAGCCAGTCGGCGACCTTCACGGTGACCGTGAAGATCCCGGCAGGCCAGAGCAGCGGCTCATACGACGCGGAAGTGTCGGTCTCCGGACGGGCGAATAACACGCCGCTCTCGGCGAGTGGATCCTCGACGGTCAACGTCAGCCGGACTCGTGCGATCGAGTTCTCCGCGAACCCGGTTCGCTGCGAGACGGACTGCAGCGTGACGATGGGCTTCGCTCCGGGCACGGAGGGAACGCTCCGGATCTACGACCTGCTCGGTAACCTCCGCGTGGAGCGGACGCTCTCGTCGGACGACGAAGAGGGCGACACGCGGTTCACGTGGGATCTCCGCGATGACGCAGGCAACTACGTCGCCTCGGGGAACTACCAGGTCGTGCTCGTGCAAACGGAAGGTGACCCGATTCTGCGTCGCCTCATGGTGGTTCGGTAAGACAGCAACGTGTGTGGGCGCCGGATCCTCGAAGGTCCGGCGCCCGGCACACCACAGTTCACGGAGGTCTGCACATGAAGCGCAGTAAACTCACGGCAGTCCCGGGGCTCTTCCTGCTGCTCTTTGCCGGATCAGCGATAGCACAGGATGTCCCGTCTCAGTCGTCGTTCGCGGACCCGTTCGATCTCGGAGCGGGCGCGGCGTCTGCAGTGATGGCAGGTACCGTTGCGGCTCCTGGAAGTGTGTGGAGTCTCAACTACAACCCGGCCGGTCTCTCGAACGTGAAGCAGACGACGGTGGGTTTTTCGCACCTCAAGTGGACGTTGCAGCAGTCGGCGAGCTTCGTTGGCGCAGCGTTCGAGAACGGTGCGGCTCTCGCGGTGTCGTACATCGACCAAGGATCGGTCGATGAGGAAGACGGCAACGGACTCACCGGCAGCCAGAAGAGCGGAACGGACGTGGGCATCATGGGAGGCTACGGCTTCCGGTTGCCGATCGATCCGGACATCGCGATCGGCATGTCGGCGCAGGCCGTGCAGCGCTCGCTCGCCGATGACCGCGCAACCTGGGCTGCGGCGAACATCGGCGCGCAGTGGGATGCCGCGCCGGGCGTGGCCACCGTCGGCGTTCTCCTCGAGAACATCGGCTCGTCCGTCCGCCTCACGAGCAACGGGCCGGAGGAGCCGCAACCCACGGCGATCAGCGGCGGTGTGAACTTCCGCATTCCGCCGGGTCTGATTCCGCAGGGCGCGATCACGCTCGGCGGCGATGTGCGCAAGGTGCGCTTCCGCGACGTCGCCTTGAACGTAGGCGGCGAGATTCTCTTTGCGAACACGCTCGCGGCGCGGGCCGGTTGGATGAGCGACGCAGACGAGGGCAAGTTCACCGTCGGCGCCGGCTTCAAGTACAGCAACTTCAACATCGATTACGGATTCCGGGACATGGACGTTCTCGGCATCACGCATCGGATCTCCGTGACGATGGGCTTCGCCCAGTAGTCATCGGAAAGGTACACCGCGGGAGGCGGGGCGCTCAGCGCTCCGCCTCTCACGTTTTTCCCCCGAGAGGGTGCATCGCTTGACGGCCTTTCGCGCGGCCGCATACGATCCCACCCCGCTGTTCACCGCTACCCCATGGGCAGTTTGAGGAGTCGATCTCGCACAATGAAGAAAGCGCCAGTCGCGGTTGTTCGCGTGACGCCGAAGACCATTCTCGATGACATCGCGCGCGCGATGGATCTCGCCGGATACCGCGAACACCTCTCGCCCGCAGTGCCGACCGGGTTGAAGATCAACATCTCGTGGGGCGTCTACTACCCGTCGTGCAGCACGACGCCGTGGCAAACGGAAGGCGTGGTCAAGGCACTTCTTGCGGCGGGGCATAGCGCCGAGAACATCCTCGGCGTGCACAACGATACCGTGGTCGTGGACTCCCGCACGGGCGAAATAAACAACAAGATCGCGCCGGTCTGCGAGAAGTACGGCGTGAAGCGCGTGTACCTGAACGACCCCGGCAAGAAGTGGTTTCCGTACAAGACCAAGCGCCCCTTTCTCGTTCTCGACAAGATCTTCCCTGACGGTGTCGAGATC